>JAQCFL010000165.1 GCA_027619375.1 Verrucomicrobiota bacterium
TGGTCGGGTCGGTTTCGCGGCGGGTTTCGCAGCGGGTTTGGTGCCCCAGGAATGGGCTTCGGCGGGCTTGTCGGCCCATGCCTCCACGTAGTTGCCATTGGCATCGAAGGGGCCATAGCCGGGGTTGTAGGAACTGCCGGAGATGCCGCCTCCCGCACCGCAACCGACCACGCCGAAGAAGCCTAAAAGGAGGCCGCCGCAGACCAGTAAAAACCGCATCGGGGTGACTATGGCACAGCCGGATAAAATCACAAACGTTACTTAAGCAAGGTGAAGGATGAGTGCAAGAGGATGCGTCTGAACACCACGGAGGGGTCTCGCGACTGCGAGAGTGAAGAGTGGTACCGGGAACAGGACTCGAACCTGCACAGGCAATGCCCACTTGATCCTAAGTCAAGCGTGTCTACCAATTCCACCATCCCGGCGTGGTGGGGAGGCTAGGAGTTGGGGAGGTGGGAGGCAATGGAGAAACGTCAGAGCAGTTCCAATCCGCGCGGTTCGAACTGAAAAGGTTTGTTGCAGGGAGTGACGGGGGCCTTGATGAACTCGAGCATGTGGAAGGAGGATCCGAGCATGGCGGGGTGGGTGAGGGTGCGGAACTGCCGGATGGTGGCGGCGAACTCGTCGGAGCTTGGGTCGAGGTTGGCGAGGAGGGGTTCGGCGAGGGCGGTGAGGTAGCGCTCCTGGCGGGTGAAGCCGGTGGGGGTGAGTCCGAGGGCGCGACCGGTGGCGGCGAGTCTGGTGAAGTTGGCGTGGGCGGTGAAGTCCCGGGAACCGGGCTCGTGGAGGGGATGGTCGGTGGCCTTGTGTTGGTGGAAAGTTTGGAGGGTGCCGGTGGTCCGGGTGGGGGCGTAGTAGTCGGCCTCGGTGTGGCCGTAGTCGATGAGGAGGAGAAGTCCGGCTTCGAGGGCGGCGGCGAGGGGGGCGAGGAAGTTGGTGTATTCGAGGCAGACTTCGGTGAAGTAGCCTTCCGGTGGTGGAGAGGGGGTGGTGGGGAGGGCGTTCCGGAGTCCTGGAAAGGTGAGGGGGGCGGTGGTCCAGAGGAAGGCCTCGGCGTCGCAGGTGACGCGGCGTTCCTGCCATTGGTCGTGGTGCCATTGGAGGAGGTGAACGGGGAGGGCGTCGATGATTTCGTTGGCGAGGACGGCACCGAAGGAGAAGTGGAGATCCGCCGCGGAGGGGAGCACGGCGAGGCGGGGTTCGGAGGAGTTTGCGAAGCGGGCCTGGAGGGAGCGGGCTTTGGCCCCGAGGGGCTCGATGGCGTGGTAATGGATGGCTTGGTGGAAGGCGGGATCGAGGGCGGCGGCGGCGGAGAGGATGTCCAGGGCGAGATCGCCGGATTCGGGGCCCGGTTCGAGGAGGTGGAAGGCGGGGGGGGAGCCGTTGGTTTGCCAGAAGGAATGGAGGCGGGCGGCGAGGAGTTTGCCGAAGGTGCTACCGACGCTGACGCTGGTGATGAAGTCGCCTTTTCGCCCCACCCTGATGCGGTCGGGAGCGCTGTAGTAACCCCAATCGGGGTGATAGAGGGCCTGGGCCATGAAGGTGGCGAAGGGCAGGGGGCCCTCCCGCTCGATGCGGTGGCGGAGGTGCGTGGCCAAGAGAGAAGTTGCCCCCTCCGAAGATGGGGGGTAAATAGGCGTCGGAGCAGGGTCGTTCATGGCCTGAGAGCCGATCCACAGATGGCGAAGCGCAAAAGCAGCAACAGACGAATCTGGCATCTTTTCAAGCGGAAAGGATTCTGGGTGTTCGTGGCGATTTGTGGGGTGAGTGGATTGGTGGGGCTGAACTGGCTCAACTCCTATCTCGATCCCTACCGGGTCCGGGCGGCGGGTTATGACATTCCGCGCTATATCAACGATATCGAGGAGCCCAGCCTCATCCTGAACCGGAATGGGGAGGAGATTGGACGGCTGTTTGTGGAGAACCGGAGTGTCATTCCGGTGGAGGAGGTGCCGCAGCGCTTGATCGATGCGTTGATGGCGCAGGAGGATCAACGGTTTTTCGAGCACGAGGGGGTGGACTGGGTGGGGATCCTGCGGGCCATCTACCTGAACGTCAAAGCGCGGGACGTGAACCAGGGGGCGAGCACGGTCACCATGCAGTTGGCGCGGAATGCGTTTAATTTGAAGGAGGAAGCCGAGGAGCGGGGGGAGGGGGGGATCCAGCGGAAGATCGTGGAGGCGTTCCTGGCGCTGCGGATCGAGGAGTACCTCAACGCGGAGCTGCCCTCGTTGGACGGGCGCCGGGCGAAAATGCAGATTTTGGAATACTACCTGAACCGTATTCCGTTCGGGAGCGGCTACTACGGGGTGCGCTCGGCGAGCCTCGGGTATTTCGGGAAGGAGCCGAAGGATTTGACGACGGAGGAATGTTGCTCGTTGATTGCCTGTGTGAAGAACCCGACCGGGTTGACGCCGCTGCGTTATCCGGAGCGGAACAAGAAGGCCCGGGACCACGTGCTGAACCGGATGCGGGACGAGGGGATGATCACCAAGGTGGAGTGGGCTGCGATGACGGTGAAGCCAGTGAAGGTGAATCCGCGGCCGTTGCAGCGCGGGACATCGCATCTTTACGAGAAGGTGGCGGGGCTGGCGCGGGCGAAGGTGGGGATCGAGGCGATGTCGCGGGGGGATTTCCGGATTTACACGACGATCGACCGGAAGCTGCAGATGGAGGCGGAGGAGGCGCTGGAGCGGCAGTTGGCCCGGGTGGAGCAGGTGCCGGGCTATACGCATCCGAGGCATGTGAACCATCAGCCCGAGGAAGGGACCATGCCTCCGTATTTGCAGGGGGCGGCGCTGATGGTGGAGTCGGGATCGGGCCGGGTCTTGGCGCATGTGGGGGGGCGGGACTTCGTGCAGTCGCAGTATGATTTCATTGAGTCCGGACGGCGGCCGTTGGGGACGGCGTTTCTGCCGTTCATTTATGCGGCGGCGTTTGCAGATGGGTGGAGTGCCTCCAGTTCCGTTTCGGACGAACCGATGGACAACCGTGCCGTGATGGTGGGGGGCCGGGAGGGGATTCTCGGGGAGTGGGGGATGGAGACATCGGCGCCGGTCTATGAGGGGCGGATTCCGGCGCGGCGCTCCCTGGCGGCGTCGAAGATCGCGGCTTCGGTGCGATTGGGTCGGGAAGTGGGTCTGGAGGAGGTGGTGGCGCAGGGGCGGGAGTTTGGCTTGGATTTCAAGGACACGAAGATGTTGAACCGGCTCTACCTCGGCACGGAACCGACCTCCCTGCGGGATGGGGTGCTGGCCTACTCGGCTTTTGGGGAGGGGGGAAAGATCCCGAAGGGGCTGCGCTATATCGACCGGATTGAGAACGAACGGGGTGAGGTGGTGTACAAGGCTCCGGTGGGATCGGACCAGATGCGGGATGTGGCGGGTTGTGACGCGGCGACCGCCTACCAGATTCATAGTATCCTCCACGACACGGTGCGGACGGGGAATCTTGCGGAGGAGGAAACGAAGTTGGCGGGAGGAAGTTTCGCCGGCGGAGTGAAGACGGGGACGACGGACAGTTTTTCGGACGGCTGGTGTTTTGGCTACAACGGGAAGGTGACGCTGGGGATGTGGGTGGGCTTTTTGGATGGGGGGAGGGAGGCGATTTATCCTGGAGCGTTCGGGCGCTTGTTGACCTACCCGGCGTGGGCGGCGGTCATGAACACGGCGGAGGAGCTCTATCCGGGGAGAGAGATTCCGGTTCCCGATTCCCTGGAGCTGGTGTCAGTCTGTTCGAAATCGGGGCTTCTGGGGACGCGCTATTGCTACGACACGATCGAGGATCCGGAAAAGGGGGCGACCTTTCGGTCCACCGTCTACAAGGAGTTTCTACGCAAGGGGCAGCGAATGGGGTCGTGTGATGTGCATGGCGAAGGGGGTCTGGCGGTGGAGGATGTGCTCAAGACCTATGGTCCGCAGGCCGGGGAGGATTCCCTGCGGGAGCGGTTGACGGTTGCACCGATCCGGCCGAAGGCTCCGGCATTGATCGGGAGCGACCCCTATGGATCGGTGGTGTTGTCTCTGGCGCCGGGGGACGAAAGTGGGGGTGTCTACATGTCAGCGGGGTCGGTGTTGTGGCTGGACAACAGCGTCCGGGGAGAGGAGGAGGCGAGCCTGAAGCTGCCTCGTCCGAAGAAGCTCGAAATCGGGGTGGATTAACCGGGGTTCGTCGGCATAGAGTCGGACCAAGTTGTGACCGCGATTTCCGATGTGAACAAGGGTGGTAGCGCGAAGCGATGGGTGGGGTACACCTGTCCGGAATGCTTCGCTATTTTTCGGGTTCCGGTGGAAGGGCAGGGGAAGGTGGCGGAATGTCCGCATTGTGATTTACAGGTGATTCTGGGTCATCGGGAGATTGTGGCGGATGCAGCGGCTGTGGTTGGAGCGGGGGAGGAGGATGGCGCGGAGAGTGTGAGCTGGGAACGTTCGGAGCGCTCGGGGCGGCTGATGCGCAAGAAGCGGGTGTCGAAGAAAATTGTCAACAAGTCACCGGATTGGGATGGCGAGGTTCCGGACCTGCCGCCGAGGGAGGGCAGGGTGCTCTATCTGGTGCTCCTGGTGGGCCTCCTGTTCATGACCGCCGGGGCCGGGGTGTTTTTGAAGCAGTTTCTGGAGTCACGCCAGCACGTCGTGCGGATCAAGACGGCACCGCAGCTCATTATTCCCGGGGTGGAGGCGGAGAAGGAAACGTTGGAGTCGTCTGAAATCCTAGGGGAAAATTTCGAAATGAACCGTGAGATCAAGCGGCTGACCGAGGTGGTGGAGGGGTTTCTGAAGGCTCCGGATCTGGCGACGATGCTGGGGTATGTGAGGGACAGGAAGCGAGTGGAAAACCTGGTGCGCGGGTATTACGCCCTGCACGACTACGCGCCGAGTTCGTATCGCAGACTGGCTCCGATGGGGGAAATGAAGTTGCAAAACAGCTTTCTGTCGTTCGATGTGGAGCTGGAGGATTTTTCCTCGCGCCCGATCGCGGTGGAGAAGACACCGGGCGGTTATCTGGTCGATTGGGAGAGTTGGGTGGGGTACTGCGAGATGCCGTGGGCGGAATTGCGTCGGGTGAAGCCCACGAAACCCGTGCTCATGCGGGTGCGGGTTTCGTCGGTCAGCTATTATAATTTTAATTTCAGCGACGACAGGAAGTGGGAGTCGTATCACTTGACGGACGTGTCGGACGAGTACTCGGTCTATGGCTATGTCGAGAAATATTCGGAGTTGGCAGGGCAGTTGGCACCGGCAAAGGAAGAGGGACGGAGCGGGGCGATGATCGTCCGCCTGCGCTTTCCGGAAGAGGCGGTGAGTGACAACCAGGTCTTCATCGAGGACATCGTGACGGTTGGCTGGGTCCTGCCGCTGACGCCCGTCGATCCCGCTCCCTGATTCATTCTCATGTCCAATACATCCGCACTGTCCACCTATGAAAAGGCGCTCGCCTTGAATCTTGACGAGGAGATCTATGGAACCTTTGCCGAGATCGGGGCGGGGCAGGAGGTGGCGAACTGGTTTTTCCGGGCCTCGGGGACGGCGGGGACGGTGGCGAAGACGATTTCGGCCTACGACATGACGATGAGTGATGCCATTTACGGGGGTGCGCAGCGCTACGTGTCGCGGCAACGGTTGGCGGCGATGCTGGATCATGAGTTCGGGATTCTATGGGAGCGTCTGGGGCCGAAGCGGGGAGACCACACCGTATTTTTCTCGTTCTGCAACACCGTGCGGGCCAGAGGCTACCAGGATTCCGGGGAGTGTCACGGCTGGTTGGGGATTCGGCTGCAGTTGCGGCCGGGCGGGGAGCCGAATGACATCATGCTGCACGTGCGGTTGCTGGATGAGGAGAATTTGGACCAGATGGAGGCGATCGGGATCCTCGGGGTAAATCTGATTTATGCGGCGTTCTATCAGCGGGACAGTCTGGAGACCTTCGTGAAGGCGCTGGTCGATCACCTGCCGGGAGGGCGGGTGGAGGTGGACATGTTGAAGTATTTCGGGCCGGATTTTGCCTTCGTGGACAACCGGCTGTGTTCTTTGCAGTTGGTGCAGAGCGGGTTGACGGCGGCGGCGATGTTCCAGCCGGACGGGGAGGTGGTGCAGCCGGCCGAAGCGCTCTACCGACGGCCGCTGATGTTGCTGCGGGGGAGTTTTCACCCGGTGACGAAGCTGCATCTGGACATGCTGGAGCAGGCCCGTGGGCTGTTTCGCGGGGACCTGTCGGCGGGGGAGGACGAGGGGATCGATCTGTGTGAGATCACGATGCACAACCTGCTGCGGGACGGGGAAGGGGTTGATCATCTGGCCTTTCTGGACCGGGCGGATGCCCTGCAGGCGCTGGGGAAGCATGTCCTGATCTCGGGATGTCCGGAATTTTACCGGGTGGTGGGCGTGTTGAGCCGCTACACGGCGGAGCCGGTCGGGGTTTTGCTGTCCATTGGTCTGCTCAACGAGTTGTTCAAGCCGAAGTGGAGTGCCCACCTGGAGGGTGGGATGCTGGAGTCCTTTGGACGGCTCTTCAAAAACAAGGTGCGGCTCCATGTGTATCCCTGGAAGAACCGGAAGAGTGGCGAATTGGTGACGGCCCGGAATTTTCAAGCGCCGGAGGAGTATCGGCATCTCTACCAGCACTTTCTGAATCGTGGACTGGTGGTGGATGTGCCGTGTGGGGAGGAGTCCCTGCTGGAGTTCACCAGTCGTGATCTGGAGCGCATGAAGGAGAGCGGGGACGAGCGCTGGCGGAACTTCGTGCCTGATTCCGGGGTTGGTTCGATAGGTTGACCCGCAAACTGAATCTCATGGAATTACTCGATGTTGCCGCTGTTTTGTTGAGCCTTGCCGCAGTTTTCGGCTGGGTGAATCACAAGTTTTTCAAGCTTCCCACGACGATCGGGGTGATGCTGATCGGTCTGGTGCTGAGCCTGCTACTGCTCCTGTTACAGGGGGTGGTGCCGGCCATTCCGGAGGCGGTGGACAGGTTCGCGGAGGGGATTGATTTCAACGAGGCGCTGATGGAGGGCATGTTGAGCTACCTGCTCTTTGCGGGGGCGTTGCATGTGAACCTGAGTGATCTCCGGCAGCAGAAGATGGTGGTGGCGGTGCTGGCGAGTGCGGGGGAGGTGAACCGGAGTGATTTGACGCGGGTCTTCGGGCTCTCGGAGGCGCAGGCCTCGGCGGATTTACAGGCGTATCAGGAGCTGAATCCGGGAGGGATGGCCTACAACATGAGGACGAAGCGGTATGAAGGGCAGGAAGGCATGCGCTGTGTGGTGCACGAGCCGCGTTTGGAGGAGGCGGTGGGGATGCCGGGATCGGGTCTGGGGGTGGGCTTGGGGGCGGCGGAGGAAGAGGGCGGGGATGCTTTGGTCGTGGGGATGGTGCGGCTACCGATGCGCGAGCCCAAGACGGCGGTGGCGCGGCGGATTGTCCTGGCGATTCGGCGGCGTTGGCGGGTGCGGGTGCGTTATTGGTCGGTGAGTAGCGGGACGGCCTCTTGGCGTTGGTTGGCGCCGCATGCCCTGGGGCATGACGGGTACCGGTGGCATGTGCGGGCGTGGTGTGAGAACAACGAGGATTACCGGGATTTCGTGTTGGCGCGGATGGAGCGGACGGATTGGCCGGTGGAATCGGAGGAGGGAGGGGCGTTTGTCGCCCCGGTGGCGGATTTCGAATGGGATGAGTGGGTGACACTCACCTTGCGGGCCTCCAGTGCGTTAGGCGCGGTGGAGCGGAAGGCGATCGAGATGGATTATGGAATGCGGGCGGGGAAGATTCGTTATCGGGTGCGGGGGGCGATGTTGCGATATGCGGTGGATCACCTGCGGTTGCAGATGCCGGGGATGGAGGGCTTGCCGGTGCATTTGGAGGTGGAGCGGTGAAGAGCGGCGGAGTGGGGAGTGCGGAGTGGGGCTTGGGGGGCGAAGAGGCGGGGG
>JAQCFL010000166.1 GCA_027619375.1 Verrucomicrobiota bacterium
GAGGCGTTTGACCTCGAAGTCGGTGAGGGGGATCCAGTAGGATTCGTTGCCGCGGACCTCCCAGCCGGCGGCGACGTGGTTCTGATCGGCATAGGGCCGGGCGCGGAGGTAAGTGTTGAAGGAGCTTGGATTGACCCAGAACATGAGGACGGCCTGACGGTTTTGGGAGACGGTCATCATGATGCGGTTGAACTTGTTGTTGCGGTCCGCGAGCTCCGCCAGGCTGGTGCCGCCCATGGCGCGGTCCGGTTTGACCTCGAGGTGGATGCGGGTCTGGGTGGGATTGTGGACGACGCGCACTTCCTGGCCGCGGCTGTTCTTGAAGTCGAAATTTTTGAAGTGGGCGACGATCTTGGTGGCGTCATAAATGTAGCGGTCCCTGCCCTTGGTGGTGATGCGGTTGAGGAGCCAGTCGTTCTTGTGTTTGTTGAACTCCTCCATGAAGAGATTGGCGGGGGTGTAGGGATCGATGAGGTGGACGCGGTCGTTGAAGACAAGGGCGTAGTAGAGATCGGCGTTGGAGGGGATGGGGCGGCTGCTGGGGATGGTGACCTCGGTGGGGGAGGAGACGAGGATGGGGGTGGCGTCGAGTTGGGCCTCGAGCTTGGCGATTTCCTTCTGCAGGCGGTTTGTTTCGGCTTCCTCGATGTCCTTTTCGAGGCGGAGTTTGCGTTCCAGGGCCCGGAGGGCCCCGAGGTCGGCGAGGAGGTCCTCGTTGATCTTGGCGTCCTTTTCGAGGAGGGCGAGCTGGCGTTTCTCCTCCTCGATCTCCACGCGGGTGGGCGGGTCCTCGGTGAGCAGGGCTTCTTTGATCTTCACGAAATCGACGACCTCCTGGAGTTCCTTCCTGGACTGTGCCACCTGTTCGGGGGTGGCGGGTTGGAGATTTTCCATGAACTCGAAGACCTTCTGGGTGACATCCATCTGCACGAGGACGAGGACGAGGATGAGGACCGCCACCACATTGGTGAGGGCGTCCATGAGGGAGTCGAGGTTGACTCCGCCTTCCGCGTTGGGCTTGCGTCTTCTTGCCATGGATCAGTTTTTGAAGAGGGAGAGGTCGATCTTTCCGTCGTTGGGGATGGGGAGTTTGCCGATGTTGACCTCGTATTTGGATTGCGCCCAGCCGGCCGCCCAGCGGTAGGAGTCGTTGCCGGCCTTGCGGATGAGGAAGAGGACCATCGAGTCGCGGGTCTTTTTCACCTCGTCGAGAAAGGCGTTGTAGTTGCCGTTGCTGCCGATGGTGGCCTTGCTGATCGCCTTTGGCGGGGCGTCCCCGCGGAGGAGGACGATGCCGGTGGAGTTGCATTCCACGAAGAAGATGTTCCTCGCCTTGCGTGAGCCGCTGCCGCCTGGACGGACGATGACCGACTCCTCCGGCTTGGGGGCCTCCCTGCGTTCCTTCAGCTGGGCCATGAGTTCCTTGAGGCGCTTGTCGAGGGGCGGGCGTTCCTTTTTGAGGGCGGCGATCTCGCGCTTCAGGTTCTCGGCGATCTTCTGGAGCACGGCGTCGGTTTTTTTTGGGTCCCGGGCCTTTTCGAGTTCCTCCAGCTTCATCTTCAGGGCCACCTCGCGGTCCTTCAGTTCGGCCATTTCGGCGACCGTCTTGCGTTCCTTCCGGATCCTCGTCTCCAGTTCGCCGGCTTTCCTGGCGAGGATCTCCTTTTGTTTTTTCAGCGCGGCGTTCTCGATGGCGCGGTCGTGTTCCTCCCCGGTCTGCTCCTCGCGGTTGGCCTCCTGGACCTGCATGGCCACGCTGATCATGAGGGTGAGGATGCCGATGAGGCAGGCCAGAATGCTCATGAAGGGAAAGAGTGAAACTCCCTCCGCGCGGTTGGATCGACGTCTGGCCACGGTTCCGGGGGTGGGTTAGCGGCTGAAAAAGCCCTTCTTCTTCTTCTTGCGGTCGGTGGGGATCTGGTGATCGCCGAGTTCGCGCAGCGACTTGTTCATGAGGTCGATGCCGATGGCGATCTTTTCGAAGGTCCTGTTCAGTTCCCGATCGGAGCGGATGAAGAGTTCGCTGCTGGTTTCGGAGAGCTTCTTGACGGCTTCCGTGAAGGATCCCTCCACCGTCTGTTGGTGGGAGGCGAGGCGGCTTTGGAGGGTCTCGCTGGAATGCTGGAGGGCCTTGGTGGAGGCGTTGAGATTGACGAGGAAGGTCTCGTGGGCCCGGGCGAGGGAGGAGACGAGTTGCGGGATGCTTTCGGCCTGCTCGAGGAGACCGTCGGTGGTGACGCTCTTGCTGTCGTCGAGTTTGGGGAGGAGTTTTTCGGTGCAGAAGGCGTCGATGATGGTGAGGGTTTCCTCCTCGCGTTTTTGCACGGCGGCCATGGGGAAACTCATGATCATGCTGAGGATGAGGCCGAGGAGGGTGGTGTCGAAGGCCACGCCGAGGTTGCTGGTGAGACCCTGCAGGGATGCCTTCATCATCTCGGGGTCGGCCGCCTCCATGTCGAGCCCGCCGACGGCCCGGGAGAGGCCCATGACCGTGCCGATGAAGCCGAGGATGGGGATGGCCCAGAGGAAGACCTTGAGGAGGCTGTAGGAACCGGAGGAGCGGTTGGCATCGAGATCGGACTGCGTGTTGAGGAAGGCCCCGACCTCGCCGTTGTCGGGGCGGATCTCGAAGAGTTCGAGGGCCTTGCGGATGCGGTTGACGATGATGCTGTCGCGGAGGCGGAGGGGGACGCCATAGATGTTGTCGATGAAGGGGCCGACGGTGGTCACGTCGATCTGGCGGCCGAGCGTTTCGGGGAAGAGGTTGAGGAGGGAGGCGCGTTCCTGGCGCTTGTTCTGTTTCCACTTGAGGGCGAGGATGGTGAGGCCCCAGAAGAAGAGGAAGGACTCCGCGTAGTTGACCCAGGTTCGGTCGAGAAAGATGTCGTGGAGGCGGGTGCCCTTGAAGGGGACCATGAGGAGGAGGAAGGCGATGGTGATGCCCGCGCCGATGAGGAGGCTCTTGGCGAAGTGGACGTTGGCGTGATCGCCCTCCGCCCAGCCCTCGCGGAGGGGTCGTCCGCCGGGTTCGGCGGTTTGGCTTTCAAATTTGGGGATTTCGAGGCGGCCGCCGCAGGCGGGGCATTGCACGGTATGTCCGGAATGTTCGGGGGTGACGTCGAGGCCGGTGTTGCAGTGTGGGCAGGAGACGAGCATGGGATTGGCTGTTCGATGAGGTGGGGGGCGTCGCAGAGGGGGGGGCAGAATGTTCCGGAGATCGATTCCTGTCGAGTTCTCGCCATGGGAAGGCGGGAAGGCGGGATTTTTCCTGCGATGAGGTAGGGGACGGTCGCTCCGCGCCGTCCGGTGGAATGGCGAATGCTGGCAGGGATCAGGGAGGAGGTCCGGTTCCAAGCAATCGTTGCTGGGTTTCGGAGACGGGCGGGGGTCAACCGAGTGGCGTTCCGGCGCGGGTGGCTTCGCGGCAGGCGAGGAGGAGGGCTCCCTGGATACCAGCGTTTTGGGCGAGGACGGGAGGAACCACGTAGGGTTGGTGGTCCTGCAGAGTGGAAAAATAGCCGTGGGCGAGGTCGCGGAGCCGGGCCTCGACCTTGGCATGGAAGCCGTCGGCCTGCGAGACGCCGCCGCCGATGATGACTCGCGAGGGACTGGCGATGGCGAGGAGGGCGAGGATGCCCTGGGCGAGATACCAGGCTTCGAGGTCCCAGGCGGGATGGTCGGCGGGAAGTTTGTGGGCAGGTTTTCCCCAACGGGTGGCGATGGAGGGGCCGCAGGCCAGGCCTTCCAGGCAGTCGCCATGGTAGCGGCAGAAGCCGGCGTAGTCATCGTCGGGATGGCGGGGCACGTTGAGGTGGCCGAACTCGGAGTGGAGGTCGCCGTGGAGGATGTGGCCATCGACGATGAGCCCGGCGCCGATGCCGGTGCCGATGGTGATGTAGGCCGCGTTCCGGCAAGCGAGGGCGGCCCCGGCGGCGACCTCGGCGAGGACAGCGGCATTCACGTCTGTTTCCAAAATGAGCGGCACCCCGGGGAGCGGGCCGGCGAGGGCGGAGAGCAGGTCGAAGTCCGGCCAGCCGGGTTTGGGGGTTTGGAGCATGCGGCCGTAGCTGGGGGCGTCGCGATTGATGCCGACCGGCCCGAAGGCGGCGATGCCGAGCGCGGCGATGGAGCCCTGCGCGGCGATCCATTCGGCGGCGGTGGCGAGGGTCTCGTGCGGGGTGGTGGTTGGAAAGCGGAACTGCTCGCCGAGCGAGCCATCGTCGTCACTGACCGCGACCACCGTTTTTCCTCCCCCGAGTTCGATGCCGGCGATCATGGGTGTGTAGGTCCGGTCTGCAGATTGCGAAGGGCCTCATGAATGATGGCGACTTTGATGTCGCGGGCTGGGCGGACCTTGTCGTCAAGGGAAGAGAGGGAAACGGTCGTTTTGGAGGACTTGGCTGCCATGGATTCGGGGTGGTGTCTGACAATCACTGGCAGTCGGGGACCCTGCACGTCGAGTAGAGTGACACATGGGAGCGCAGATTGCTGGGCGAGAGAGCAAAGGATGGGTCACCATTGTGGTCCAAGCTATCAAAGAAAACGAATGAACCAGGAAATCTTGCCAGAACAAAGCTGCTGCCGTCGGTTTCGGGGGAGAGTGGTTCCGAGGCGTTAATTAGAATTTCTCCCAGCTTGTTCTTGTTGGTGGGAAAAACCTCCGGAACGGACACCTCGACCATCCAGAATTTGTGCCCGCTGACGGAGGCCTCAAACTCGGCGATGGTTTCTTCGTTCTCCTTGCGGCCTTCCCAGTCTTCACAGTTGCGAAGGTTGGTCAGATAGTCCTCCTTCGTGATTGGGACGTGCCGGAGGATGAGCCGCTGGTTTGCGACATACTCCCAGAGCCGTCGCAGCCAGGGAAGGTCGTCTGAAGGAGGGAGGTTGGGGAGGATGGAGTAGAAGTAGTCTGCTGCGGCGACTTCGGCTTCCGCCCCGGAAGCCACCCAGCCAGGGGGTAGCAATTCGAAGACGCAGCTGATGTTTTTCTTTTTGAGGAAACTGTGAGGGATGCAGAGGTTTGCTCCAAAATTGTCATCGTGCACGAGGAAGCTGTTCATCCAAGCCCTGCTGGGAATGTAGCGGATGTGCTCCCCGTATTGGAAATAGGCGGGGCCGCCGGTGGGGGCCCAGGCATCCTCGTTGAAGGTGTGGCCGAAGAAGGGGATGACGTGCCCGACGTCTGGGGCAGCGGGGCCGCGGAGCTTGAAGGCCACCAAGGCTCCGCAGCCGCTTTCGATGCCGCTATAGACCACCTTTTGGTAGGGGAGGATGTCGCGGATGTCGGAGAGCTTGGTGTGTTTTTCCAGTTCGCCGTAGTCCAATGGCAGGACGTTGACGCTGAGATCCCGCAGCACCGTGGCAATCTCCGCGTTGCTCATGCCTTGCGACGGGTCGAAGGCGGGGCTCTGCTTGGCTGCAAGCTGGTTGATGCGGCGGTAGGAGAGGGCATTGGTGCCCAAGTAGGTCGAGGCGATACTGCGGATCGCGACCTGGGCACAAGTCTTGTTGAGGGAGTTTTGCTGGGCGTAGAGACAGCCCGAAATCGCGACAATCTTCTCGCCGCACCGGAACTCGAAGACGGCGTTGGCGTTCGCGTAATTGTGTGGATGGGGATAGGTGCTGAAGACGGCCTCGTAGACGTGCCAGAGTTCAGCATACTTCATTACTCCTGAGTGGATGATGAACTCGCCGTTCTCGCCACGCGGGGGGACGTAGTCGAGCTTTAGGATGGCGTAGCCGATACATTCCTTCTCCGGGGCGGCACCGCAGTCCGGTTCTTTGGATGGAGCCCAGAAGGAGAGGCGGACGATGTCGCGGTTTTCGAAGGAGGGGTAGGTGGCGAGGAGATCCTCGTTTTCCTCGGCGACGGCACCTTCCGCGGGGACGTGTTCGATGTTAAGGGTGCTGCCTTGGCGACAGCGGCTGATGGAGAACAGTTTCCGGATGGGCGGGGAGCCGGCGAAGTGGTCCTCGACGAACTGGAAACCCGAGAAGGGCCGTTCCAGTGAGACCTCTGTTGGTTCTGAGCCCCGGGCAAGGTGCGACATGGGACAAGGTGCTGTCGCGGACTACTTGACTCTGAAATTTGCGGAGGGCTGGACGGAGCGGGCGGCCTGCACCTTTTTGAGGTATTCGGTGACATCCTTCTTCCCGACCATCTTCACTTTCACAGTCTGGACCTTCTTGCCGTGGATCGAGGCGATTTTGCGAGCCAGCTCCGGGCTTGCGAAACGGAGAGGAGAGGGATCACTCATGAGGTCGGCAGGTGCGAGGTAACTGAAGGGCACGAGGTAGGAGAAGAAAAGCAAGGAAATTTTCTTAAGTAAAACATATTGTTATATTTTTCGAAGTATTCAGGGGCTGAATATCGTCGGAATGAGTTAATTAGTAAAGGCGTCCCTTCGTCCGCGGGTCTGCAGGGGGGACGGGTTCGGCGGGGATGGCTTCGAAGTCGCCCTCCTCGCAGCAGCGCACGAAGCCCTCGGCGTAGCACTTGAGCTTGTCCCAGTGTTCGCGGATGTGTTCGGCCTCGTCCGGGGTGATGGAGTTGTCGAGGGCGGCCTGCGAGATGCGGTGGAGGAGCTGGGAGAACTGGTCGAGGATTTCGCTGGTGGCGGGGAGGACCTCGAAGCCCTGTTCGCACTTGCTGGCGGGATTGCGGACGAAGTAGCCGCCGCTGCGGTGACAGAGCCACTCGACGATGCGCGGGTCATCGGTCATCTTGATGATCTCCAGGAGCCGGTCGAGCGGGTTGCGGCTGCCGCTGCCGGTTTCGGATTGCTCCTGCGCCCATTTGTAAACCAGGGAAAGCGAGACGCCGAGCTCCGCGGCGATGGCCTTGGGACTGGTGTTGCCGAAGGCGCGTTTCAGGATCTCATGGGATTCCATGGGGCCGAGTTAAGGGTACAGGGGGCTGGGGGGCAAGTGGCATTGCTCCTGCCGGGGAGGGGACGGCGCGGAGCGACCGTCCCCTACCCCGGGAGTTCGAGGGCGGAAAGATGGGCGCTGGCGATGTCCTCGAGATTGGCGAGGGAGCTGATCGCGGTGATTTGCTGACGGAGCGGTTTGGCACCGGGAAAGCCCTTGCAGTAGGCCATGAGGCGGGAGCGCATGGACATCATGGTCTGGCGTTCGTCGCCGTAGCGGCCGCTGGCCATGGCGAGCGCGCAGTGACGGCGGATGAGGGACCAGCGTTCCTGGACCGGCACGGGTGGGAGGACCTCGCCGGTTAGGAGGTAGTGTTTTGCCTCGCGGAAGATCCACGGGTTCTGCATCGCGGCGCGGCCGATCATGACCCCGGAGACATTGGTCTCCTCCTTGCGGCGCTGGAGGTCGGCGCCGGAGGCGATGTCGCCGTTGCCGATGACGGGGATGGAAACGGCGCGGGAGCATTCATCGATGACCTCCCAGTTGGCGTCGCCGCCGTAGCCCTGGGAGCGGGTGCGGCCGTGGATGGAAATGGCCTGCATGCCGGAGTCCTCGAGGATGTGACAGACCTCCGGGGCGTTGATGTTTTCGAGGTCCCAGCCGATGCGGATCTTGGCGGTGACGGGGACCTGATCGCCGATGGCTTTGGCCACGCCGGAAGCGACGGCGGTGAGGAGGGGGCAGTCCTTGAGGAGGGAGGAGCCGCCGTTTTTGGCGACGACCTTGTTGACGGGGCAGCCGAAATTGATGTCGATGAAGTCGGGGCGTTTCCAATCGATGATCTTCTTCGCGGCTTCGCCCATGCGTTCGCCATCGGCGCCGAAGAGTTGGACGCCGACGGGGCGCTGTTGCTCGGTGAACTCGGTGTATTTCCGGGTGCGGTCGTCCTGGCGGATGATGCCTTCCGCGGAGACGAACTCGGTGACCATGACATCCGCGCCGAGTTCCTTGCAGATGGTCCGGAAGACG
>JAQCFL010000167.1 GCA_027619375.1 Verrucomicrobiota bacterium
GGCGGCGACCTCGTTGCCGATCTTGTCGGAACGCCAGACATACATGAAGATCTCGATGCTTTTGCGGGCCGCGGCAATTTCGCGGAGGACGAGGGCGAAGGTGTCGGGGGCGGCGATGGTTTGCGGATGGGTGGCGCCGAGGAGAGTGATGGAGGAGGGCACCCGGAAGGACTACATTGGGGGGGAGGGAGGGTCAGCTATTTAAGTGCCTTCGGAGGAGGAGAATTGCCGTTTCCGGTCCCCTGCGGCCCCGCCGGCCCCGCCGGCCGCGCACAGGCGTCAGGCTACCGTAGTCTTCTGGGTTTGGTTTTTGGGATGTGGATTTGAAATTTATTTGGAGCTTGGGGATTGGAAATTTTTCCCGGGTCAACGGGTTGTGCTGTCGAATCTCCACGATTCAATTTCCAAATAGGCTCCAGTCCCGAATGGCACCTCGTTACGCTGCGTCTCGCATCATTTTTAGCCACTGATGGCGCTGATTTCATGGATTTTCCGGAGGATGGGAAAGGGTTCAGGGGGCGTGATGAAGGATTTAGAAGGGGGATCGACAAGGTGGGCGTTGAGGTGAAGCAGTGACATTCTCGCGCCCCATCAGGGCGCCTCATCGAATTTTTGAGAGGACCCGGGGCTGCGCTCGAGACTCGCTTGCCCTGGGCTTTGTTCTCTTGCCCTTTCAGGGCTGGGGAGGAGTTGCCAGGCCACGAGGCCTCACAGAAAATAGACGATGGAGGGTCTTAACCACGTGGCATTCGCGCCAGTTCCCAAATTCCAACTAATCGATCTACCAAAGCCTGTCTCCCGTCCCAAATCCGGTTCGGAAGACTCGCCGAGGAGCGCACTTTGGGTAAAAATTTTAGCACCCCACCTCTCCGATTGCGCGGGGAAGCGGGGTGCGTTGTGTTCGGGGGGGAAGGGGATTTAGTTGGAGGAGAGGAGGGCGACGTGGAGGTCGTGATCGGGGACGGCGAGGCCGCGGGAGATGGAGCGGATGAGGTTGGCGGCGGTGGTGGACTGGCGGTAGTGGCCTTCGGCGCGTTGGCGGCTGTCGTCGGAGCGGCCTTCGAGTTGGGCGGCGAGGGCCTCTTGTCCGGCGCGGCGCGCCTTGTAGGCGCTCATGCGGTCGGCGTGTTCGCGGTCGATGGCGCGGGCTTGGCGGACGTTGCACTCGACGAGGGTGGCGAAGAGTTGTTGGAGTTGGCGGTGTTGGGTGCGGAGTTGCTGCATGTCGGAGTGCAGGGCGGCGAGTTGGCTCCCGGGAAGGGTGTTGGACTTGCCGAGTTGCTTGAGGGCGTTGGTGAGGTTGGTGATGGTGCTTTGAGGGAGGTGGCGGGTGGCTTTGAAGTCGGCGGAGATCCATCCGGCCCAGGTATCGGCGTAGCGTTGGGCCCAGCCGATCTTGTCGACTTTGAAGGCGTGTCGGAGGGTGGCGGGAGCGGCGCGGCGGCCGTAGAGGGCGTTGAGTTGGGCGTCGAGGGATTCGGCTTCCGACTTCCAGGCGGTGAGTTGGGCGCGGGTGTCGGTTTCCGCGGCGCGGGCCGGGGAGGAGAAGAGGGTGAGGCCGGCGAGAAGAGTGGCGGCGAGGGTGGTGCGGAGGTTGGCGGAGGAAGGCATGGGGTGTCGGGTTACGTGGGCTTGACGAGTGGGGAGGAGCGGTATGCAGAGGATATTCTGGTTAATGCCACCTCCCTGCGACAGGGGTCGGCGTGTTTGATATTCTGAGTCTGGTGACTGGAGCCAATTTGAAGATTGGATTGTGGAAATTGTATGGGGCCAACTTGATTCATCGGCAAATTTCCAACCCCCAAGCTCCAAATAAATTTCAAATCCAAATACTAATTTCCAATTTCCAAGGCCGGAAGGGTTGGCCCGACGGGCCGGAGCGGGATGGGTAGGTCGGTTGGGGGCGTGTGGGGAGATGTTTGGCGGGGAACGGGGTGTGTGATCGGGTGGTTCTGGATGGAGCATCGACATTCCTGTCGAAAGGGTAGAGCGGAGCTCGGGGGTGGGGGGATGTGGCTGGGTATATCGGAGCCGAAGGCTCCTCTGCGACAGGAATGTCGCGGCTCCGGGAGAGAGGCGATTCTGAGAGCGGAATCGTTTGCGTCGGCGTTGGGGTGGGGTAGTCTGCGGGATGAGCCGAAGTGCATTGGTCATTCTGGCCCTGATAGGAGTGGGATTCATGATTGCGAAGAACATGCTGATGGGCGGCGAGAAGTTGCTGATGGAGGATGGAAAGTCGGCGGCCTTGGTATTGCCGGCGGACAAGGCGGCGGCGGAGGTGGCGTATCAGACGGCGACCTTCGGGCTGGGATGATTTTGGGGGCCGGACTCCCAGTTTGGGAGTGTGTCAGGGGTGCTGCGGACGCGGGCGGGCTACGCGGGGGGCACCACGGAGTCGCCGAGCTATCGGAACATCGGGGATCACACCGAGGCGGTGTCGATTGATTTTGATCCGACGGTGGTGCGCTACGAGGATTTGTTGGAGCGGTTCTGGGAGGCGCATCGCTGCGGGAGCGCGGGGGGACAGGAGCAGTACATGGTGGCGGTGTT
Source organism: Verrucomicrobiota bacterium (assembly GCA_027619375.1). Taxonomy (GTDB): domain Bacteria; phylum Verrucomicrobiota; class Verrucomicrobiia; order Verrucomicrobiales; family Akkermansiaceae; genus JAPKDA01. Next base: position 2,551 of record JAQCFL010000167.1, read on the forward strand.
TTATCATAACGAAGGGCAGCGGAAGGTGGCGGAAAAATCACGGACCAAGGCGGCGAAGAAGGAGGGGATCGCGGATGCGGAGGTGGCGACGAAGGTGTTGCCGCTGAGGAGTTTCACCTACGCGGAGGCGTATCATCAGAAGCATTACCTGACGCGGCATTCGGATGTCCGGGAGTTTCTGGAGGAGACCTATCCGACGGCGAGGGAGTTGGCGGACTCGACAGTGGCGACGCGCTTGAATGCGTTTTTGGGCTGGGGATTTGAGCGGGATGCGGCGGTGCTGGAGAAGGAGATTGCCAGCTATGGGTTGCCGGAGGGGTTGCGGAAGGATGTGTTGGCTCGGGTGAGGAAGCCGTAGGCCTGCGGCCTGGTTATCGGTTATCGGTTATCGGTTATCGGTTATTGGTTATTGGTTATTGGTTATTGGTTATTGGTTATTGGGGGGATCCGGCGTCGGCCTATGGGGCTATGCCGGGACAGGGGGGAGAAAGGGCGGACGAGGTGGGCGTCGTTGGTCCTGTGGGGGAGGTCGCAGCCGGGGGCTGCTCTGCGACCCGCCGTCGCTTTCAGCTATGGCGTGGCAGGCAGGAAAGTTGCGGCTCCGGGAGCGGCCGTCGCGGTGCGACGAAGGAGGGAAAATGTTGAAGGCTGGACTTGGAGGGCGGATGAGGGCAGATAGGCTTTGCCATGAGCAGCGAATCCGAAGAGCCACGCAAAGCAGGTCCCCCGCCACCGAGTATCGCATCGAAGCCCGCCACGCCGCCGGCTCCGAGCATTCCGGCCGCTCCTGCCACGCCACCGCCGAGTGCGGCACCGGCTGTGAAGGTGAAGGTGAAGGAGGGATCCGATGAGGATGAGCTGGATACGCCCCGGGAGGACGAGGGGTCGGCGATTCCGGTGGGGACGCGGGTGATCGCTTATTTAATCGATGTGGGGATCGCGATCGGGCTTGGTTTCGGGGTGGTGATTATTGCCGGTTTCCTCGGCACCATTGTCGGCGGCATATTGGGAAAGCTGGCCTATCCGCTGGCACTCGGCTTTATTCTGACGCGGGACGGGCTGCCGTTTTTGAATGGGCAGAGTCCGGGGAAGACGGCCATGAAGATCAAGGCGGTGACGGTGGATGGCAAGAGTCTGGCGGGCAACTGGCAGCCGGCTTTGGTGCGTAATGTGGTATTGTTGATTCCGTTTTTTCCGATCGTGGAACTGGTGGTGTTGCTGACGCGGGAGGACAAGCCGGATCAGGGAATTCGTTTGGGGGATGAGTGGGCGAAGACGCGGGTGGTGCGGGCGGCGCCGCCGGTGGCGTTGGAGGAGGAGTCGGCCTAATCGGATGGCGCGGTGCGGGAATCCGAGCCCATGAGCTGGCAGGATCGGGCGATGGTAGTGGTGCGTTCCGTGGTGGAGCGGGGGTGGTGGCTTGTACTGCTGTTGCTGTTGGGTTCGACGGTGTTTTTTGCGCTGGCCCTGCCGCGGCTGAACATCAACTCGAACACGGACGCCTTTCTGGAGGAGGAGAGTGTGGAGGTGAGCACCTACTACGAGACGCGGGAGGAGTGGGGGACGGATGAGTTTGCGGTGCTGTGTGTGACGGCGGAGAATTGGTTCACGCCGGAGGGGATGGCACGGTTGCAGGAGATCGAGGCGGATTTGGAGGCGGTGGAGTTTGTGGACGGGACGATGTCGATTCTGGATGTGCCGTTGCTGCGGCAGCATCCGGAGGAAAAGCCGAAGCTGTCATTTTTGTTCGGGGGGATGAAGAGTTTGCGGGATGAGAAGGTGGATCTGGCGTTGGCGGCGAAGGAGCATGCCACGCATGAGCTGACGGTGGGCAATCTGATTTCGGCGGATGGGCGGAGTCTGAACATCCTGGCCTATCTGGATTGGAGCAAGGTGGACGGGAAGGTGATTCCGCCGATCAATGTGCGGCGGGACAGCCTGGTGAAGGGGGTGCGGGAGGTGGCGGAGAAGTGGAACGGGAAATTGGATGAGCCGGTGCGGATGTCGGGGATTCCGATCATTCAGATCACGCTTTTTGAGAACATGCGGCACGACCTGATCGTCTTTGGGGTGGCCTCGCTGCTGTTGTTCACGGCGGCGTTTGCGTTGGTCTATCGGAAGATTCGGTTCGTGGTGTTGCCGCTGGTGTGTTGTCTGCTGCCGCCGGTGGGGATTCTGGGGGGGATGGCGTGGTTCGGGATTCCGGTGGGGTTTGTGACGGCGAACATGCCGCTGCTGCTGTTCGTGCTGCTGCTGCCCTACAGCGTGTATTTCATCGAGCGGTATCAGGAGCGGCGGGCGAATCATCCGGAGGAGGACGGTCTGGCGAGCACGCTGGGGGCCTTGCGGCGGATTGCGGTGCCGTGTCTGTTTTCCTGTGCGACGACGCTGGCGGGCTTCGGGGCGTTGGGGGCGAGCAAGATCATTCCGATCCGGGACTTCGGGATGAGCATGACCTGGGGGATTGCGATCGGGTTTGTGGTGTTTTTTTTGTTCGTGGCGGCGGCCTCGCGGAAGTTGCCGGGTTTGGTGGTGGAGCGGGATGCGGTGGTGGATCGGCGGCGGATGCCTTGGTTGGTGGGGCTCTTTGCGCGGGTGTCGCTGGCGCGGCCGGGGCTGGTGGTGTTGGTGAGTTTCGTGATCCTGGCGGTGTCGGTGGCGGGTGCGGTGCGGATGAGTGCGGAGAGCAAGATCACGAGCTACTTTTGGCCGCATAGCGAGGTGTACCAGGGGCTGGAGTTCATTGATCAGACGATGGGGGGGACGACGTGGCTGGAGGTGGTGCTGAGTTCGAAGAAGGGTGGATATTTCAAGACGGAGGAGGGATTGGAAGCACTGGAAACGGTGGAGGCTTACTTTGAGGAGGTGCCGGAGACGGGGAACATCATGTCGCTGGTGCGCTTGCGCAACGAGATGCGCAAGACGTTCCGGCCGGAGTGGTTTCCGGAGTTGAGTGATTCGGCGCTGATGCGGATGATCAGCATCGGGGCGTCGGATCTGGTGCGGCAGACGACGAACCGGGAGTTCACGAACACGCGGATCACGGTGCGGATCAAGGAAACCGCGCCGGGGCTGAACCGGAAGCGGGTGTTGGATGGGTTGCAGACGCATTTGGCGAAACATGCGGCGGAGTTGGAGGGGGTGGAGGTGGAGATCACGGGGGTCTTTCGGGTCTATGCGGACATGCTGCAGCAGTTGATGGTGGGGCAGAAGGAATCGATCGTGGTGGTGGTGGGGGCGGTGTTCGTGATGCTGCTGATTTTGTTTCGCTCGCCGGTGCTGGCGCTGCTGGTGCTGCTCCCGCAGGCCCTGCCGGCGGCGGTGGTGCTGGGGGTGATGGGGTGGTCGGGGATTCCGCTGGATCTGGTGACGGTGATGATCGCCTCGATCGCGATCGGAGTGGGGATCGATGCGGCGATTCAGTATGCGATGCGCTTTCGCCTAGAGGTGGAGCGGACGGGGGATGCGCGGGTGGCGCTGGAGCGGGCTCATGCGACGATCGGGCGGGCCATTTGGATCGCGACGTCGATCATCATCGCGGGGTTCAGTATTCTGGTCTTGTCGGAGTTTTTCCCGTCGGTGTGGTTCGGGTTGTTCACGGCGCTGGCGATGTTGATCAGCCAGTTGGCGACGCTGACGATGTTGCCGAGTTTGTTTTTGCTGACGGGGTGGCCGAGGGGGAAGCCTGCGGCCTAGTTATCAGTTATTTGTTAGTGGTTATCAGGGGGAGAATATGAAATTTCGACATCCACTGTTCCGCCGGGTTTCGTTTTGGATGTTGGTGTTGGTTGGGTCTCTTTTAGGAGGGTTGTGGGTGCTTTCAATGATCCAGATGGCAGCAATCACCTGGTGCACAGGGCCCAGCCCAGGGGGAGTTCATGTTGTCCAGTTCTCCTCCTATAGCGGAGCACTGCGTTCGTACGTTGGAGAGTCAGGCTTCGGTCGATCAGCGGGCATTCACTTCGACGAGCGGATGTTCGAGTCCGATGAAGAGAGAGGGGTTTGGTTCCCACCGGGTGTGGGTTGGAAGCGCACCCAGTCGGGCTTTTCCCTGGATGTTTCGTACTGGTTTCTGATCACATCGCTCACGGTTTTGTGGTTGGGCTACTTTGGATTGCGGGACCGCATCTTTGGGTGGTGGCGTCGCAGGTTTGTCAGGGAGGGCTGATGACCGGGACGGTCATGCCACCGGGGGGCGGAGGTCGGGAGTAGAGCGGGCGGCTAACGAAGGAACGGAAGTGGAACCGCCGACCCCTCGCAGAGGGGCCGCTACGTGGGGGGGCTGGGGAGGGCATGCGACCGGGACGGTCACGCCACTGGTTGGGAAACCGCCGCCACGGTGGGGGAGGGGGAAATGGGCCGGTGATGGGCGGTTGCTGGCGTGGTAGGTTGGTGGGGAGTGATCCTGCTCGATCAGATGCTTCCGGGTTGACGGGAGGGGAGAATCTCATCGAGTGTTGCGCCAGACATGGGACGCCACTCGATTCACAGACTGAGGGATCCGTTTTACACGGGGCTGATTTTTCAGATTGAGCAGATGATTTGCTCCGCCGATGAGGAGGCGAAGGAAGCGGGTTGCGGCCTGAACGACTCTCAGGTGCAATCGGCACTGGTGAAGGCGCAGAATCTCGTGAAAGGAGCAGCGCCCAAGATCCCGGAGTCCAGTGACCGTGATCGTCTGCTGAGCAAGTTGATCAGGAGTCTCCATGACGCACGAGAGTGCCTTCTCCAAGAATGCGTCGCTGACGATGGGATTGCGGAACAGCGGCCCCTGCGGAGGGTGGAATGGGCGAACGCCCTTGAAACGGTCATCGACTCGATCAAGAGACGGAAGGGCGGGGTGTCGGGGTCACGAGCTTACTTGGAATTTCTGCCTGAGTTTCTTGCACAGGCTCGAGATGAGCATTGAGACGACGCGGAGGGGGGCGGTGAGCGCGGGGGTGGAGGTGCATGAGGCGTCCCGTCAGGACGCGGGGATGTGGGGTGTGCGTTCCCGGGACGTTGTCCCGGGCTGGTATGGAATGTCCCGTTGGGACACCGGGCAGGGAGGGCCGATGACCGGGACGGTCAGGCCACAGGGAGGCGGGAGGTTGAGAGTGGGGCGGGAGGTTGATGGAGGGAAGGAAGTGGAGCCGCCGACCCCTCGCAGAGGGGCCGCTACGCGAGGGGATCGGCTGGGCGGTTCCGTCTTCGCTGTGAAGCTGCGCCGGGACAGGTGGAAGCCGCAGCCACGGGAGGGGAAGGCATGCGACCGGGACGGTCACGCCACTGTTGGGATCAGTAGTCGAAGTCGGGGTAGGGGCGGAAGTAGGTGAGGTTGTCAGGGTCGGTGAGGGGGGC
>JAQCFL010000168.1 GCA_027619375.1 Verrucomicrobiota bacterium
GGGGGAGGGGGCGATGGGGCGGGCCCCGGGCTTGAGGGAGCGGCTGAAGAAGGCGTTGAAGGAGGCGAAGGAATCGGGGCTTTCGGCGAAGTCGGAGGGGTCGAGGCCGTATTGTTCGATGAAGGGGGCGATGCGTACGCTGCTGGCGGGGGAGCTCATGCGGTGGCCATAGAAGCGGGAAAAGCAGGCGCGTTTGACGAGGAGATGGAGGACGGCGCGGCCGGGAATGGTTTCGTAGGCGCGGCGGAGCCAGGCTTCGCCGTAGATGGCTTCGGTTTCGAGTTGGCCTGTCTGGCGGTTGAAATAGCGAATCGGCTCCACGGGGGGACTTTGCCCCTTGCATGGTGGGGAGAGCAAGAGTAGGGATGCGCCCGATGCGAGGAACGATGCTTATTGCCGGATTGGTGCTGTTGTTGGGCCTGGGGGCCTGCAAGGAGAAGCCGCCCGAGGTGGTGGTGACTGAAACGCGCGAGGTGAATACCTCCGATGGGGCTCCGAAGCTGATGGCGACGAGTCAGGAGCGGTTTCGGGGGGGAGCGGGAGCGCCGACGGGGAAAAGCGGGGGGGGCTATTCCTTCACGAAGCCGGCCGCGTGGCAGCAAGTGGCGGCGACGGATATGCGATTGTTGAATTTCACGGCTGGGGAACAGGGTGCGGTGGAGATTTATTTGAGTGAGACGGGGGGCGGGATGCTTGAGAACGTGGGACGTTGGTTTCGGCAGTTTGCCAAGGAGGCGCCGACGCAGGAGGATTTGACGGGCATGCCACGGATGGTGGTGTTGGGCGGGGAAGGGATTTTGGTGCAAACCTCCGGCACGTTCAGCGCCGGGTTCGGGCGGCCGGAGGCCCCGGGATTTGCCCTGGCGGGGGTGATTGGGCAGACCAAGGCGGGGGTATTGACGGTGAAAATGGTGGGGCCGGAGGCTGCGGTGCAGGGAGAAATGGAAGCATTCAGGGACTTTTGCGCTTCCCTGCAGCCGGGTGAATGATCCGAGCCCCCCGCACCGTAAAACCAGCCCCAACGATGGACGACACAATCGCGAAGAAGAGCAGGGACCCGAGGAAGAGGGTGCTCGATTTTTTGGCGGGATTTCATCTGGCCAGCACGCTGATTGTGCTGCTGGGGATCCTGACGTGGCTGGGGACGTTGGAGCAGGTCGACATGGGGCTCTTCGAGGTGAAGAAGAAGTATTTCAGTGCGAGCACGTTCTGGGTGGTGCCGAAATACAACGGCTACACGATTCCCCTCATTCTGCCGAATGCCTACTGGGTGGGGATGTTGTTTTTCCTGAACCTGAGCCTGGGGACGATCTTCAAGGCGCGGTGGCGTCCCGCGACGATGGGCATTTTGATTGCGCACTTCGGGATACTCTTCCTGTTGCTCGGCGCGTTTGTGACGCAGCATTTCTCGAAGCGCGGGAACATGGCGATCACGGAGGGTGAGACGAGCGATGTGGCGCAGGACTATTTTGATCACGTCATCGAGGTGACCGAGTTGGTGGACGGGAAACCCGCCAAAATAAATGTGGTGGAGACCAAGTATCTGAGCGATCTTGATCCGGAGGACACGCGGCTCTTTCGGATGAAGAACCTGCCCTTTGATTTGAAGGTGCAGGAGTATCGGGTGAATGCGCGGCCGGTCTCGACGGCGGAGAAACCGGCGCAGCCGGGGTCGGCGGTGGTGGATGGGTACTTTTTGGATCCGCGGGAGCCTGCGGTGGATGCGGAGCGCAATCTGGGTGGTTGTCGGTTGACGGTGCTGGACAAGAAGGGGGAGACGCTGGGTGCGTATCTGCTGTCGATTGCGAGTTTTTATCCCGTCACGGTTCGGGTGGAAGAGAAGATGTATGCGATTCAGATTGCGAAGAGCAGTTGGAAGATGCCGTTCAAGGTGCACCTGACGAAGTTCACGCACGAGTTCCACCCGGGGACGATGCGGCCGAAGCGGTTTGAGAGTGAGATTGAGCGGATCGAGGAGGAGCAGACCGAGCCGGTGTTGATCAAGATGAACGAGCCGATGCGGCGGGAGGGGTTCACCTTTTTCCAGGCGAGCTGGGGCCCGCAGGACGGGCCTCCGGGGCGCAAGTTGTTTTCCGTATTTGAAGTGGTGAGGAATCCGGCCGATAAGTGGCCGGAGTATTCCCTGTATATCGTGGCGGCGGGTCTCCTGCTGCAGTTCTCGATGAAGCTGATTCAATTCATCATTCAACAAACCAAACGCAATGGCTGATCAATCCACATCGCAAGTGGGCCGCTGGGTGGCCTTCGCCCTGACGCTGATCGTGATCGGGTGTCTCTTCCTGTTGGCGGTGCGGACCTTGTTGCCGGAGAAGAGTCTGGTGAAGGTGTCGACCTACGAACCGTGGAGTGAGGAGGTGTTGGAGGCGGCGCGGGGGATTCCGCTGCAGGATGGGGGGCGGGTGAAGCCGTTGGAGACCTACGCGGGCTACAAGATGCTGGGGATGCGGGGGGATCGGCTGGTGAAGATTCTGGGGAAGGACGGGGAGAAGGTGAAAATCACCCCGACAGGCTGGATGCTGGACGCGTTGTTTCGACCGGAGGTGGCCATCAAGCTGCCGACCTTCCGGATCGACAACTCTGACGTGGTGGAGTTGATCGGGATGAAGCCGAAGGCGAAGCGGGACCGCTACACCTATGACGAAGTGGCTGTGGCGCGGGAGGAGTTGTTTCGACTGGGGGGGGAGTATGAGAAGCTGCAGCAGGGCGAGGTGGAGCTGGATGCGGTGCAGAAGCAGACCCTGGCTCTGGCGAGGGGAGTGCGGGAGTTCGAATCGTTCCTGACCTATTTTTCCTTTGCGCGGGCCGGGATCGAGTTGCGTGGGGCGGGTGAGGAGGGGGCCTCGCAGTATCAGCGGACGAGCACGGTGATGGCCACGGCGGAGGTGATCCAGCAGGTGTTGCAGGAAGCGCGGGACAGCGGCACGGCTCCGTCGGCGCATGTGCAGGACATTTTGCAGCAGATCACGGATCACAGCAATGCGGCGAAGTTCGGACCGAGTTTTCTGCCGCCGGCAGATGCCGAGCAGAAGGAGTGGGCGACGCCGGGGGCAAAAATTTGGAATGTGATGACGCGGGAGAGTGCGGATCCGGCCGGGGCGGTGGCGGACATTGCGGGGATGGAGAACCTGGTGGCAAACGCGACCAGGCCGGAAGGTTTTGGAGAAAAGCTGATGACGTGGAGGGAGGGAATGGAGGGGCGTGCCGAGGCGCGGGGTGAGGGAGAGTGGGTGGGGCTGGAGTTGAGCTACAACAAGGGCAATTGGTTTTTTAGGGCTCTGTTCATGGCATTTCTGCCGGCCGCGCTCTGTGTGGTGCTGAGTTGGGTGTCGCCGCGATCGATGTGGGGTCGGGTGATGGCGGGGTTGGTGTGGGCGGGGACGCTGAGCGGACTGGTGATGCTGGTCATCGGCATCACGCAGCGGTCGATCGTCATGCAGCGTCCGCCGGTGGGGAACCTTTACGACACCATTCCGTTCATTACGGCGGCAGCGATGATAGTGGTGCTGATCGTGGAACTGATTACGCGGCGGCGTTTGGCGCTCCTTCTGGCTCCGTTGGTGGGGTTTGCGGGGTTGGTGATGGCGCGGTTGTATGAGTTTGGGGATCCGAATGATCCGATGGATCCGCTGTTGGCAGTGTTGCGGTCGAATTATTGGCTGACCATCCACGTGCTGACGATCACCTTTGGCTATGGCGCGGGTTTGGTGGCGGCGTTTTTCGGGCACATCTATGTGTTCCTGCGCTTGTTCAAGCTGGACGGCGGGGACAAGGCCCTGCGGCGTTTCCTGACGCGGGTGACCTATGGGTGTATTTGTTTCACGCTGTTGCTTTCGCTGGTGGGCACGGTGCTTGGTGGGATTTGGGCGAATGATTCCTGGGGGCGGTTCTGGGGATGGGATCCGAAGGAGAACGGGGCGCTGATGATTGTGCTGTGGACCTTGTTCATCCTGCATGCGCGGATGGGTGGGATCCTGCGGGAGTGGGGAATGAATCTCTGTGCGATCTTCCTGGCGGTAATAGTGACCTTCTCGTGGTGGCACGTGAACTTGCTGGGAGTGGGTTTGCACTCCTATGGGTTCTCGGACTCGAAGAAGTTTGCGGTGTTCCTGTTCTACGGGATCGAGGGGGTGGTGCTGCTGTTTGGGATCGGGTATATGCTGGTGGAGCGGTTGGGAAAAAAAAGCGGACTGAGTAAGGCCGCGGTGCCTGGTGATGGGGTGAAGGTGGAGGGGTGAGTCGGAGTTCGGTGTGCGGAGTTCGGAGTTCGGTGTGCGGAGTTCGGAATGCGGAAGTGGGAGGAATGGTTTGTGCCCGGGGGATGGGCTCTGCTTGACCTTTGCGGGGAGAATTGGCACTTGAATGGGATGAACTTCAGATTTGCGTGTTGGGGATGTTTGCTTGGATGCTTTTTCTGTGCGTTGCGCCCCTCGGGGCGGAAGAGGGAGTGAAGGGGGTTCCGAAGGAAAAGCTGCAGGTGTATCTGCTGATCGGCCAATCGAACATGGCGGGGCGGGCGCCGATCACGGCGGCGGAGGAGGGAGTCTTGGAGCGGTGCTATTTGCTCAACGCGAAGGATGAGTTCGAGCCGGCGGAGAATCCGCTGAACCGGTATTCGACTGTGCGGAAGGGGCCGGGGATGCAGAAGTTGAATCCCGGATATTCGTTTGCAAAGGCGATGCTGGAGAAGGAGGAGGGGGTATCGATTGGTCTGGTGGTGAATGCGAAGGGGGGGTCGAAGATCGAGGAGTGGGGGAAAGGGTCGCATTTTTACAAGGAGGCGGTGCGGCGGGCAAAGGAAGCGGAGAAGAGCGGGACGTTGACGGGAGTTCTATGGCATCAGGGGGAGTCGAACAGTGGGAAGCCCGAGGCCTACCTCGGGCTGTTGGAGGAGTTGATCGAGAATCTGCGTGAGGATTTGGGGATGCCGGAGTTGCCGTTTGTGGCGGGGCAGATCAATGGGAAGGAGGCGATCAACGGGGAGATCGAGAAATTGCCTGAGGCGGTGCCGTTTACGGGAGTGGCGCGTTCGGAGGGATTGGTGGCGATGGACCAGTGGCACTTCGACACGAAGAGCATGAAGTTGCTGGGGGAGCGGTATGCGGAGGCGATGAGGAAGGTGATGGGGAAGGCTCGGTGATGGCTGGTTTGCGAAGGCGGGTTGAGAGGCGGTTGATGGCTTGCTGCGGTGGGAAGTTGTTGGGGGGTGGGGGAGGGCCTGCGGGAGGTTTCTTGCGCCCCTTCAGGGCGCATTGGGATGTGGGATGGGATCCCAGGGCTGCGCTCGGGACTCGCTGACCCTGGGCTTTGATGTGTCGCCCCTTCAGGGCTGGGGGAGGCATCAGCGAGACCGGAGTCTCTCAGATGGTGTGGTGTGGTGTGGTGGCTCCCGTTTGTTGAGAGACTGGAATCGCCGAGGAGGAGGAGCCCGGCCATGGCGAAGGGGCCGGCGACCTTTTTGATTTTTGCGCCGGTGGTCGGCGTTTGGGGGACCTGGTATTGGGTGAAGGGGGGCGGGACTTGTTGCGCGGGATCGGGACCGGGCTCGGCGACGGGGGTATGCGGAGGGTGGGTGCTGCGGAGAGGAAAGGCAATGCTGGCGAGAGGTGGGAACAGCGGGTAGGGTGCGGGGATGAAGGGTGGAGCGCGGAATTGGGTGACGATGTGGGCTGGGGTGTTGCTGTTGTGGTTCGGGTTGGCCTTGATGGGGAGCGGGGCTGAGGAGGCCGGAGTGGAGCGGGTGGAATTTGAGGGGGTGAAGCTGAGGGTGGTGCGGGTGGAGGCGAAGCAGGTGAGTTTGGTTTGGCAGGGGAAGGAGGGGGGGCCGCTGCGGACATTCGGGGCGGTGCGGAAGGCGCTGGTGGCGGAGGGGCGGATGCCGAAATTGCTGATGAATGCGGGGATTTTCGAGCCCGGGGGGATTCCGTCGGGGTTGCATGTGGAGAAGGGGAAGGAGTTGCGACCGGTGAATGTGCAGAAGGGGGAGGGGAACTTTTTTCTGGAGCCGAACGGGGTGTTGGAGTGGACGGCGAAAGGCGCGCGGATTTCGGAATCGAAGGCGTGGGCCGCGGTGAAGCGGGAGGCGCTGCCGGAGTTTGCGCTGCAGTCAGGTCCGCTGCTGGTGCTGGGGGGGAGGATTCACCCGGCCTTCAATGCGGGGTCGCCGAATGTGAAGCATCGGAACGGGGTGGGGGTCGATGCGGAAGGGAGGCTGGTCTTTGCGATCACTAATTCGAATCAGGTGATCAACTTCCACACCTTTGCGCGGCTGTTCCGCGATGAGTTGGGGTGTCAGGATGCGTTATTTCTGGATGGGGACATTTCGCAGATGGTGGGGGAGCCGGAGGAGGGGGTGGAGAGCAATTGGTTTGGGGCGGTGTTGGTGGTGGAGTGAGGAGGATCAGTGAGGGGGATCCAGTGATCAGTGATCAGTGATCAGTGATCAGTGATCAGTGCCGGAATCGGGATGCGGAGTGCGAAGGGCGGAGGGTCGCGGTTGGGAGGGAGGGGAACGGCGGAGATGGGCGATGGTTGCCGTCACCCTGTCAGGGTGAGGAACCCTTGTGGGCGGAGTTCCCATGGTTGAAACCATGGGCTTTGTGCCCGGTCCCCTTCAGGGACGCACAGGTCGGAGGCCGGAGGTCAGTAGTCAGTAGCCAGTGGTCAGTGGTCAGTGGTCAGTGGTCAGTGGTCAGTGGTCAGCGGTCAGTAGATCGGTGGGAGTTAGCGGGGGGGGTTATTTTTTGACGAGTTCGACGCGGCGGTTTTGGGCGCGGCCTTCATCGGAGCGGTTGTCGGCGACGGGCTTTTCCTCGCCGAAGCCGGCGGAGGAGAGTTGGTCGGCGGGGATGCCGAGGGAAACGAGGGCGGTGAGGACGCTTTGGGCGCGATTGGCGGAGAGGGTCTTGTTGTCTTCGGCTTCGCCGACGTTGTCGGTGTGTCCCTCGATGTTGATTTTGAGGTCGGGGGCGGCCTTGAGCATGGTGGCGACTTCGGCGAGGGTGGGTTTGGCCTCGGGTTTGATGTCCCACTTGTTGGTGTCGAAGTTGATGTGGAGGGTGACGAAGCCCTTTTCCTCGATCTCGTCCTTCAGTTCGTTGGCGGTGACGACCTGGGTCATGGCCTGCCGTTCGACGATGTTGAGGTCGTAGCTCTGTGTGGGAGAGGAGTAGATGCCGGGGACGAGTTGGATCCAGAACTCCTTGTCCTTCTGAATCACCTTGAGGGTGGTTTCGCCGCCGTCGTTGGGGACGGGTTTGCGTTCGAAGATGATCTCGCCGCCGATGGCCTTGATGGCGTTCTGGTAGTTGCGGATGATCTGGAGCGGGCTGGGTTGCTTTTCAGGGATGTTGTGGAAATAGCGGATCTTGGTGGCCTCTCCTTCGATGGACTAGCGCTTTTCGGTGCCGTCGGGATTTTTGGCGACCGCGAACTCGACGGCGTCATAGTTCTTCGCGTATTCGACGATGCGGGAGTCGGGATAGCGGTTGAGGAGAGGGTGGTCCTTGCTGCCGGCGGAGTCCTCGTGCTGGGCGAAGACAGGTTGGGCGAAGATGGCAAGGAGGGGGAGGAGGGAGCGCAGTGGTTTCATGGAAGTGGTTGGTTGACCGTAGCACTATCACCGCGCCACAGGTTGGCGAGGGGAAAGTGGGTGTGGTTGGAGCCTCGACGGACGAGTGGGGAGTCCATGCAGGAAGAGTTGTCCTGTGGTGGAGAGCAAGGATGGGGGGTGGGACGTCTTCGGTGGGACAGGAGGAGACGGCTGCGCCGGGTGGGGAGGCGGTGCGCGTGGATGGGGGAGGGGCCGTGGAGAGGAGAGGGGTGGAACCGCCGACGCCTCGCAGAGGCGCCGCTACGCGGGGCGGGGGAGGG
>JAQCFL010000169.1 GCA_027619375.1 Verrucomicrobiota bacterium
CCTTCCCTACCCCCCGCTTCAACGCGCCACCCCCCATCGCCGCGTGACCAACCTCCCCAACACCCACAGTGGCGTGACCGTCCCGGTCGCCTGCCCTCCACGCCCCGCGTAGCGGCGCCTCTGCGAGGCGTCGGCGGCTCCACCACCCTCCACCACCAAGGCCCCTCCCGCATCCGCTCCCCCCGCTCCTTGATCACCATCAAGGCACACCGCCGTCCATCAGCATCCTCAGACTTCAAAAATCAAAAATCAAAAAACGTAAATCACCAATCAATCCCATCGCCCTCCGGGTCCATGAAGGGGACGGTCCCTGAAGGGAACAAGGCACAAAGCCCATGGTTTCAACCATGGGAACTCGCCCCACAACGGTGCCCCACCCTGACACGGTGGCGGCAACCTCCGCCCATCTCCACCGTCCACCGTCCACCTCCCTACTCCAACCGCGAACCTCCCCCCTGCCCCACAACGGGCTCCGGAATGCGTATTCCGAATCGTCAGCATGTGGCCTAGACCGTTTAAGTTGGCCGGTTAAGGGTGTCCGAATAAGGGTTGGGGTTAAGTGTCCGTTGAAGTGTAGCTCCCTGAAGGGGACAGGGCACAAAGCCCATGGTTTCAACCATGGGAACTCGCCCCACACCGATTCCCCACCCTGGCAGGGTGGCGGCAACCTCCGCCCTTCCCTCTCCCCCAAAAGGACCTACGACGCCTACGTCGTCCCGCTGTCGCAACGCGACAGTTTACCTTCCCCCCACGAGTTGATTGATGATTTGCGATTTCTGATTTTTGAAGTGGGAAGTTCCCCAGGGATAGCCAGTTTCGCACCAGTAGTTTGCACAAACCTTCAATACGCGGCGTCTTTACCGCCTTCTTCCATCTTCGCGCTGCTGACAAAGATCGCAATGAGCTCTTCGCACTCCTTGATCACCACCTCAGCACACCGCTAGTCCTGCGGCAGGATCGTGCTGCGATTCTACCAGAAGCATTTGATTCCTGGAGATATGCCTCATAGTAAACCAACTTCCATGGTCGGCGCCCCTTGGTGCTTTGTGACCCACCGTTCTGATGCTCTTCGAATCTCCTTCGCAAATTGGAAGTCATCCCCACGTAAAACCTGCGGTCACGTGGCTTCACGCCTTGGATTACGGGCACAATGGTTTCTCCATTCTCACTAAAATGATCGCGTGAGGCGAAGCCTTTTACGCGACGCGACCTCTCCGAAAGCCCCCGGAATTCCGCCAGATCCTTTCGCCAGCACCAGTGCGTCTTGAATCCGTTCATGATTCCAACCCTAAACAGGGCCTGACAGGGAAGTCAACCTCAAAAGTGTTCGCCTGAACATTTTTCCGAAAGCCCCCTTCCCGACCCCACTCGCCGCAAGCGTTCCACCCCGCGATATCAAGCCAAGCAAATCCCCACCATCGACCCCTCCAAACCACCCCCAATAGACGCAGCCTCCTGCGGAAATTCATTGTCAAATCAAGGATAAACGGTGCATTCTCCCCATTGGTGGTCAGCGAATATCACTCCCTGACCTGATACTAATAAGTACGTTCAGGTCATTTGAGGTCAGCCTTGGAACGAATGTCGGCCCCCTCGCACTTTCCCGGTTCATCCCATCGCGAGCACGCGAAGGCGTGCTTCTACGGACGCGTGCCCCTCTTGTCCTCCGCTGGACCACGCGCCATTCAGGACAGTCCTGTTCGTCAGGACGATACGTGCATTATCAGTATTGCTTTACGGATTGACGGGAAACCATATTCCCGTATATTTGCTTCATGAAAACGACGATCGACATCCCGGACGCCCTCTACAAAAAGGCGAAGATCCGTGCCGTCGAGCGAGGCCTGACTTTGAAGGAAATCGTGCTGAGGTCCTTGACCAAGGAGCTTGAACCTCAGCCGTCGGATCTGGCGGCAGGCCTGTCCTTCAATGAGCGGCGCAAACTCCTGCCCGCTTACGAGGCCGCCCTGAGGGCCGGAGCGTTCTCGGGTGGAACGGACTCCACCCAACTCCTTTCCGAGGACCGTTCCTCCCGCGAAGATGCTCTACTTTGACACCACTTACCTCTACCGCGTCTATTCCACCGAGCCGGGACACGAGGCTGTCAAAGGACTGCTTTCCACCACCGACAGTCTCGCCACCGCCTGGCACGGAAGGGCGGAATTCGCCTCGATCCTGCTGCGAAAACGCCGCGAAGGAGCGGATTCACCGGAATGGTTGGCGAGCCTCGAATCACAATTCCAGCAGGACTGCCAAAGTGATCTGACCCGATTCCTGCCGTTGACCGAGCCTGTGATGCTTCGCTTGGAACGGACTCTTCGCGACGCCCCTTCCTCCACGAACATCCGGGCCGCCGACGCCCTCCACCTCGCCTGCGCCGCCGAATACGGCTTCACCGAGGTCCATTCCAACGACCACCACTTCCTCGCTTGCGCCCCGCTCTTCGGCTTGCGTGGCCTGAATGTGATTCCGTAGAAGACCTCGTTGCTTACGCTGCGGAATCTCTTCCGCCGGATCAGTGGGTTGCTGAGGGTTGCCGACGAGCGGAATTGTTGCCGCTACGTGACCGATGGAAGCAGATTGGTTAAGGCTATCCGGGTAACGGTGGCGTTCAAGTGTCCTACTGAGAGTGTCAGTGGGCCCGATAATGCCGATCCGGAATATTCCAGCGCATGTCGGACAGGAAGCTCGCACCATTTCCGTGTCGGACGGCCCACTCCATTTCGTATGCACCTCGTTCCTTACCTACAGATTTCGCGGAAGCGCCTCTTTTCCGCTTCTCAACCCTCTCCCCATTCCATAGCTCTCCTCAATGCCAGTCGCCAAACCCGCGAAGAAGAAACCCGGCAAGAAACTCAGTCCGCTCGAACAAAGAATCGCCGACCTCAAGGCCAACCTACCACCCCAGCAGGATTGGCGTTCCACCGACGCCCAGGAGATCGCCCGGCGGCAAATCCGGGCCCTCGAAAACCCGCCCACCATCCGCAACCTCACCCCCGAACACCGCATCCACTCGAATTTCGAGGTCACCTCGCCGGAAAGCGGCCTCACCTACCAAGTCGAGATCTGCGACCTCGCCACCCGCGACTTCCACTCCACCTCCCCCGACTTCGCCCACAACGGCCTCGGCACCTGCAAACACACCGAGGCCGTCCTCTTCCACCTCCAGCAACGCTTTCCCCGCCTCTACAAAAGCGCCACTAAACAGACCAGCACCCGCTGCGATCTCGTCATCGATCCGGAAAGCCTCGCCCTCAAACTCCTCCGTCCCGAACACGCCACCCTTCCACGCCCCTTCAAGCTCTGCTTCGACAAATCCGGACTCCTCAAGGCAGGCAAATCACCCGCCCGCGCCCTCGCTCTCGCCGCCTCCGTCACCGATTCCAACTTCCGCGTCTCCCAGGCCGTCGCCCCCCACCTCGAAACCCTCCGCCGCGAGAACGAACGCCACCAACTCCGCCGCGACTACGAACAGCGCGTCCACTCCGGCGAATACCCTCAACACGAAACCAAACTCCCCCTCTTCCCCTATCAGCGCGAAGGCATGCTCCACCTCGCCTTCGCCGAACGCGCCATGGTCGCCGACGAGATGGGTCTCGGCAAAACCATCCAGGGCATCGCCGCCGCCGCCCTCCTCCACCGCATGGGCAAGGCCACCCGCTGCCTCGTCGTCACCCCCGCCTCCCTCAAATCGGAGTGGGAGGAACAGATCGCAAAATTCACCCACCTCCCCTGCGAAGTCATTTACGGCGGCCGCCGCGACCGCGTTGCTGCCTACCAAAATCCCTCCGCCTTCTTCACCATCGTCAACTACGAACAGGTCCGCAGCGACACCCTCGACATCAACGCCGCCTTTAAAGCCGACATCGTCATCCTCGACGAAGCCCAGCGCATCAAAAACTGGGCCTCCAAAACGGCCCGTGCCATCAAACGCCTCGAAAGCCGCTACGCCTTTGTCCTCACCGGCACCCCCATCGAGAACCGCATCGATGAACTCTACTCCATCATCGAGTTCCTCAACCCCTCCATCTTCGGCCCCCTCTTCCGCTTCAACCGCGACTACTACTCCCTCGACGAACGCGGCAAGCCGGAAGGCTACCGCCAACTCGAACTCTTGCGCAAGAAGCTCGACCCCGTCGTGCTCCGCCGCCGAAAAGCCGATGTCGAAACAGAGCTGCCCGAGCGCACCGACGAAACACGCTTCATCGACCTCACCGACGGACAACGCCAGGAATACGCCAGCGTCCAGGAACAGGTCCGCCCCCTCGTCCACAAGGCCCGCACCCGCCCCCTCCGCAAGGAGGAACACCAACGCCTCATGATCCTCCTCGGTATGATGCGCATGCTCTGCGACAGCCAGTTCATCCTCGACCAGGAAACGAAGGTCTCCCCAAAACTCGACGAACTCATCGAGATCTTCGACACCGCCCTCGCCGACCCAGATACAAAGATCATCGTCTTCTCCGAATGGATTCGCATGCTCACCCTCGTTCGCGAACATTTGGAACGCCGGAAGATCGGCTACGCCTGGCACACCGGCAGCGTCCCGCAAATCAAACGCCGCAAGGAAATCAACGCCTTCAAGCAGGACTCCGACTGCCGCATCCTCCTCTGCACCGAATCCGGCGGATCCGGCCTCAACCTCCAGAACGCCAGCATCGTCATCAACGTCGATCTCCCCTGGAACCCCGCCAAACTCGAACAACGCATCGCCCGCGCCTGGCGCAAGGGCCAGAAGCGCCCCGTCACCGTCATCAACCTCGTCGCCCGAAACACCATCGAACACGGCATGCTCGAAACCCTCGCCATGAAGCAAGGGCTCTCCGACGGAGTCCTCGATGGCGTCGGGGAACTGAGCGAGGTGAAACTCAAACGCGGCGGCCAGAGCTTCATCAGCCGCCTCGAACAGACCCTCCTCGTCGGCGAGAACACCGTCACCAAAAAAGCACAGCCCAAGCGGGCCCCCATGGACCCCGGCGCCTCCTTTGCCCAAGCCCTTCAAAAAGACCTCCGGGACAAGCTCATCGGCTGCGAGGAGCAGTTCGTCAACGATCCCGACTCTCCCGCCAGGATCGTCGTCATCCTGGGCAAGGACTCCCCCGGCAGCCGCAACACCATCGTCGCCCATCTCAAGGAGACCATGCCCAACCTCAAGGACGCCGGCCCCGAGGAAATTGATGAACACCTCCTCATCATGGACGAGTCCACCGCCAAGGCCATCCAGCACGCCCAACGCCTCGGCCTGCTCCAAACAAACGTCCGGGCCCGCCGGAACCTCCTTGGAGTGACAGACCCCGCCCCTACCCTCCAACTCTCCGACGAGGACCGCAGACTCCTCGCGGAACTCCACGAGGAACTCAGCCGAAAACTCAAAATGGCCCAACTCCTCCTCCCCGCAGGCCTCGAAGAGGAAGTCCGCCCCGCCCTGACCGCCGGCCTCCTCCTCGCAGGCCGCATCAAGGCCATCAAATCACTCGCCACCCCGCCATCATCCACCGACGATCTGTGCAACCCGGCCTTTCAACACCTCCTCGGAGATCCCGAACTCACCATGGCCTTCCTCTCCTCACCAACTCCGGCCCTCGCCGCACGGGTTCTCCAACTCCTCGAGAAGTAGCCTTTCACCACCCCGCCTCCCAGGACTCCTACACAAGGGATACAGAGGGGACTCTTGACCGCTGATTTCACTGATCGCGCTGATTCTTGGAAATTTTCGTGGTCAACCAATTCGCCAGACACCAATTCGTCAGAGTCAGGCGGCCTGCTTTCCCCCGGCTTCTTTTCCAAATCAATCTGTGGAATCAGGGAAATCAGCGGTTTTTCTCTCCGTTTGGAAGTCAACGCTCCCTTGTGTCGGAGCCCTGCCCGCTCCCCAAAATCCCCGTTGACATAAAAGCATAAACACATATCCTCCCCCCATGCGCACCACCATCGATCTCCCCGACGCGCTTTACCGCGAGGCCAAGGCCACCGCCGCTTCCCGCGGGCTCAAGCTCAAGGACTTCTTCACCGCCGCCCTCCGCGCCGCCCTCCACCCCACCTCCACCCCCACGCAAGCGGGCATGAGCCCCGAGGAGATCCACCGCCAGCGGATGGCCGAACACTTCCTCCGCATGGACGAGGCCCGGACCCAGCAGGAACCCGTCGGTCCCCTTGATCGCGACTCCCTCCACGAACGCCATGCTTGAACCGGCCTTCTTCGACACCAACGTCTTCCTCTACGCCTACTCCCAAGCCCCGGACGACCTGCCCAAACGCGACCGCGCCAGGGATCTCCTCCTCCGCTTCGCGCCCGTCGTCTCGACCCAGGTCCTCCAGAAATTCATTGCCGCCGCCCTGCGCAAACCCGCCCTGGCCATCGCCGAGCCACAACTAGACGAGTTCCTCGCCCTCACTGCCCACTACCTCGTTCTCCCGGTGGACCGCCCCCTCATCCTCCACGCCACCACCCTGCGCCGCCGCTTCTCCATCTCCCACGGGGACAGCACCCTCCTCGCCGCCGCCCACGCCAGCGGGTGCTCCACCCTCTACTCCGAGGACCTCCAGCACGGCTTCGCCCTCGACCAGCTCACCATCGTCAATCCGTTCCGGTAACGCGACCCGCAAACAACCTCACTCCCGCTCCCGCTTTTTCTTCTTCTCCGGCTCCGGAGGCGGGGCCGCCGCCATCCGGTGAAAGGTGTCCGGGATCGGCGCGGTGAAGGTCATCCGCTCCCCGTGATACGGATGATCAATGCTCAGCACATACGAATGGAGGGCCAACCGCTTGTTATCCCGGATCTTCCGCCCATACTTCGCATCCCCCACGATCGGCCAGCCCTTGTCCGCCAAATGCACCCGGATCTGGTTCTTCCGCCCCGTCAGCAGGCGCACCTCCAGCAGGGCCCGCTTCCCGACATGCTTCACCACCTTGTAGTGCGTCTCTGATAGCCGCCCCGCCTTCCGGTCCTTCGTCGCATACACCCGCCGCGCATCACTCTCCACCAGATAGCTCGAGATGGTGTCCTCCTCCGGATCCGGATGCCCCTCCACAAAGGCCAGGTACATCTTCTCCGCCGACTTCCAATTGTCCTGCAGCTTCGCCTTCGCCTCCTCGCTCCGCGCAAAGACCAGCGCCCCCGAGGTGTCGCGATCCAGCCGATGCACGATGTAAACCCGCTCCCGCGACTTGTAGTTCCCCTTCTGCACGTAGTCCATCAGCGCCGCATGGGCCGTCCGCCCGCCGTCCCGCCCCGTCCCCATCGTGAGCAACCCCGCCGCCTTGTTCACCACGATGATATCCCGATCCTCATGCAGGATCTCCATCCCCATCGGCTGACGTTTTCGAGCAGGCTTCCGCGGCACCCCCGCACCATCCCCCATCCCCCCCCGCCCGACAAGCGGCACCTTCCACAATCACTCTTCGCCTCCCGATCTCCGTCCCCGACGGGGACAAGGCACAAAGCTTTCCAGCATCACTCTTCGGCTCCAGATCTCCGTCCCTGAAGTCCCTGAAGGGGACAGGGCACAAAGCGAATGGCTTCAGCCATGGTATCAGGCACCTGAATCGGTCCCACCCTGACGGGGTGGTGGCGGCCATCGCCCTCCCTTTCGCCTCTCTCCCCTCGCGAACTGCTTCCGCCTTCCCTCAGCCTCCCGCACCCCTACAGGGTGCAAACTATCGACCACAGAAAACCAGGGTTGAAACCCTGGCCTCCGCGCCCCGTCCCCTTCAGGGACCCGATCTTCCCCCTTCCCCACTCCAATTCCACATTCCGATTCCCCATTCCCCATTCCCCATTCCGATTCCGCATTCCGCACTCCGCATTCCGCACTCCGCACTCCGCATTCCGATTCCGCC
>JAQCFL010000170.1 GCA_027619375.1 Verrucomicrobiota bacterium
TAACAAACTTGTGCAAGACGGTTTGTGGGGGGGGCGTAGAGTTGAGGATATGAGCAGCGACGACAAGCAGGCGGTGGAGAAGCTCCACGCAGTCTATGGGAAGATGAAGGAGGAGTTGGGGCAGGTCATCGTGGGGCAGGATCAGGTGGTGGAGCAGGTTTTGATGGCGATCTTTTGCCGGGGGCATGCCCTGCTGGTGGGGGTGCCGGGCTTGGCGAAGACTCTGTTGGTTTCGTCGGTGTCGCAGGCCCTCGATTTGAGTTTCAAGCGAATCCAGTTCACCCCGGACCTGATGCCGGCGGACATCACGGGAACGGACGTCCTGGAGGTGAACCAGGAGACCGGACACCGGGGCTTCCGGTTCGTGCATGGGCCGATTTTTGCGAACATGCTGTTGGCCGATGAGATCAACCGGACCCCGCCGAAGACGCAGGCGGCGTTGCTGGAGGCGATGCAGGAGCATCACGTGACGGTGGGGGAGCACACCCTGCATCTGCCGGAGCCGTTTTTCGTGCTGGCGACGCAAAACCCGATCGAGCAGGAGGGGACCTACCCGCTGCCGGAGGCGCAGTTGGACCGCTTCCTGTTCAATATCGTGGTGGACTATCCGAGTGCGGCGGAGGAGCGGGAGATCATCCGCCGGGTGACCAGTCCCTCGGACTCGGAGATCAAGCCGCTGATGACGGCGGCGGAGATCATGGAGTTGCAGGCGATCGTGAAGCGGGTTCCGGTGGGGGATCACGTGATTGATTTTGCAGCGCAGTTGGCCCGGGCGACGCGGCCGGGGTCGGAGGAGGCTCCGGAGTTTGTGAAGGAGATGGTGGGTTGGGGTGCGGGGCCGCGGGCGGGGATTTCCCTGATCTCGGCGGCGAAGGCCCACGCGGTGTTGCGCGGTCGGTTCCATGCGACGACGGGCGACGTGGCGGCGGTGGCTTATCCGGTGTTGCGTCACCGGGTGCTGACGACCTTCAACGCGGAGGCGTCGGGGGTGAAGAGCGACGATATCGTGCGGATGTTGCTGGAGATCCTGACACCGAAGGAAGAGATCATGGTGTGAGAAGGCACCCTCCGCACCGATGAATCCTTCCTTCGAGAAACCGGCCTCCATGTCCCTCCTGCCGGAGGAGACGATGGGGGCGTTGCGGCGCTTGGAGTGGATGGCGCGGCGGCGGATGCAGGGGACCCTGACAGGGAAGCACACCAGTCCGGACAAGGGGTTCTCGGTGGAGTTTGCGGAGCACCGCGAGTATGCGCCGGGGGATGATCCGAAGAACCTGGACTGGCGGGTCATGGCGAAGAGCGATCGCAATGTCATCAAGCAGTTCGTGGAGGAGACCAACCTGCGGGTGACGCTGGCGGTGGATATTTCGGGGTCGATGGGGTTCGTGGGGGAGGAGGCCGCGGAGGTGGGGGGCGAGGCCTTGTCGAAGTTCCGCTATGCGCAGTTTCTGGCGGCGGCGATGGCGTATATTTTCATCAAGCAGGGGGATGCGGCGGGTCTGGTGACTTTTGACTCGGGCGTGAAGGACTATCTGCGGAGCGGAAGCCGGCCGAGTCAGGTGCGGCGGATCCTGGATGTGTTGCATGGGTCGGTGCCGGGAAAGGAAACCAATGTGGGGGAGGTGCTGCACGAGGTGGCGGAGCGGGTGCACAAGAGAGGATTGGTGATCCTGATCAGCGACCTGCTGGACGATCCGAAGAAGATCGTGGAGGCGCTGCACCACTTTGACTACCGGCAGCATGAGGTGGTGGTGTTTCATGTGTTGGCGGAGGAGGAGTTGAGTTTTCCCTTCAAGAATTTTCAGCGGTTCCGGGATTTGGAGGGGGTGGAAGCGATGTTGCGGATTGATCCGCAGGCGGTCCGGGCGGCGTATCTGGAGCGCTTGCGGGAATTTGTGAAGACGATGGAGTCGGCCTGCGGAAACCTGAGGGCGGACTATGTGCCGGTGAACACCAAGACGCCGTTGGAGACGACGCTGTTGAAATACCTCGGGAGGCGGATGCATGCCCGACGCTAGCGCGTCGGAAGTTATCAGTTATCAGTTATTTGTTAATGGTTATTGAGGGAAACAATTGAACAAGAGACACACAGAATTGGGTTTGGAGTCGAAGGCGGGACGCCTGATGCTAGAAGCCTCAATAACCAATAACCAGTAACCATGCTCTTCCTAAACACATTGCTGTTGGTTGGGCTGGCGGGGGTGCTGGTGCCGATCATTCTGCACTTGATGCGGCGGCATGCGGCGAAGCCGATGGATTGGGGGGCGATGCGGTTTTTGTTTGATACGGTGGCGATGCGGCGGCGGCGGATCGAGTGGGAAGACATGTTGTTGATGGCGGCGCGGTGCTTGCTGGTGGCGCTGGTGGTGCTGGCCTTGGCGCGGCCCTTCGTGCCGCCGGATTCGACGGTGCCGTGGATGTTTTTGGTGCCTGTGGTGTTGCTGGGGGTGGCCGCGTTCGGGGCCTCCTTTGTGCTCTCGGGTGCTAAGGCGCGGTGGATGACGCGTTTGGTGGCACTGGTTTTTTTGGTTGGGGCGGTGGGTCTGGTGTTGTTGGAGGAGCGCCTGAACTTGCGGCGTTTTCAGACCACGGGGAGTCGGGACATTGCCTTGGTGATCGATGCCTCGTCGTCGATGTCGATGCCGCGGGAGGGGCGGACAGCCTTTGAGTTGGCGGTGGAGGAGGCCAGTCGTCTGGTGCGGGAAGCGCCGCGGGGGACGTCCTTCCTGGTGGTGTTGGGTGGGCCGGCCCCGGAGTTGAAGACGGGGTCGCCGTTGACGCACCGGGCGGATGTGTTGGAGGTGTTGGAATCGTTGAAACCGGTGGGAGGGCCGTTTCAGGCGCATGACGCGCTGGGGATGGCGGTGTTGGGATTGGGGGAGGGGGATCATGCGGCGAAGGAAATCGTGGTGTTCACGGACGGGCAGCGGATCGGGTGGCGATTGGAAAGCCCCTCGGCGTGGGCTTCATGGGGGGAGGCGTTGAAGGGATTGCCGCAGCCACCGAAGTTGCTGGTGCGGACCATCGCGCCGCCGGAATTTTTGCGGAACGTGGCGGTGAGCGGGGTGGAGCTTTCCCGGGAGGTGGTGGGGACGGACCGGGAGGTGAGCATTCGGGTGTCGGTGGAGAACACCGGGACGGAAGCGTTGACGCCGGAGCCGGTGGAGTTGGAGATCGATGGCGTGGCGCTGGTACCGAGGGCGGTGGGGCAATTGGCGCCGCAGCAGGAGGAGACGGTGGAGTTCCGGCATCGTTTCACGAAGAGCGGGCCGGCAGTGCTTGAGGCGCGACTGGTGGTGCAGGACGATTTGATGGACGACAACCGCTTCGAGCGGGTGGTGGCGGTGAAGAAGCAGTTGAAGGTCTTGCTGATCGACGGGAATCCGAGCGGAAGTTTCTTCCAGAGGGCGGCGGGGTTCACCTCGCTAGCGTTGGCGCCGTCGGAGAGCATTCTTCTTGCGAAGACGCCGTTGGAGGGAGACTACCTGATGGAGCCGGTGGTGATGGCGAGCACGGAAGTGTCGCGGTTGGAGAGCTTTGACGAGTATGGCGTGGTGGTGCTGGCGGATGTGCCGCGGCTGCCGGCGGGATTGGCGGCGATGCTGGCGGGTTACGTGGCGAACGGGGGTGGATTGCTGACGCTGGCGGGGCCGCGGTTGGATGCGGGGTTTTACAATGGATGGAATGGTTCGGACGGGCCGGTGATGCCGATGGCCTTGGGGGAGTTGGTGGAGACGGTGGAGGGAGTCTCGCCGGTGGCGGCGACCTTTGATCATGAGGCGCTGCGCTTGTTGGCGGATGAGAAGAATTCGGATCTGGGGGAGGCGGTGATGGGAGGGTACTGGTCGGCGGGTGCGATGGTGGAAGGTGGCGGGGTGGCGGCGCGATTTTCCAATGGAGAGCCGTTTTTGGCGGCGCAGCGTTACGGAGCGGGGCGGGTGATGGAATCGACGGTGGGATTTGACAGTCGCTTGGGTAATTTGATGACGCGGCGATCCTTTGTGCCGCTGGTGCATGAGTTGGTGACTTGGCTGGCGGGTGGGGGTGGGATCAATTTGAACGTGGAGGCGAGTTGGCAACCGGCCCTGGCGATGCCGGGAGGGGGTGGACTGTTGGGGGAGTATTTCCGAGGGCTGGGGAGCAAGCGGGAGTTGGTGGGAACGCGGATTGATCCGGTGATTGATTTTCACTGGGCCAACGGGGAGGCGATGGGGGGGACGGGGAATGATCAGTTTTCGGTGCGCTGGGTGGGATCGTTGCTGCCGCCGATGAGCGGGGATTATGTGGTGGATGCGGAGTCGAATGATCGCGTGACGGTGACGATCAGCGGGGAGGTGATCATGCGGGACAGTGTGGACAAGGATGAGACCGGGAAGGTGACGCTGGTGGCTGGTCAGGCGCGATCGATCTTGGTGGAGCATGAGGAGGATTGGGGTGATGCGGATGCGGTGTTGAACTGGACGCGGCCGGACGGGGTGCGGGAGATCGTGCCGTCCTCGGTGTTGTTTCCGGTGGTGGAGGACTCGGAGGGCGGGGTGCTGGCGGAAGGTGAGGCGGTTGATCCGCTGGGTGGGTTGAGGAAGGGACGATTGGTGGTGGGGCGTCGGGGGAGGGTCTTCGAGGTGGAGGGAGCGGCGATTCCGGGACTGTATCAATTGAAGTTGCCGCAGTCCCTGCGGGAGGAGATCGAGGAGCTATCGGGAGAGACGGTGCCCTTTGTGGTGAAGCGGGACGTGAGGGAGAGCCGGATGGACAGCTTGAGTGATGATGACCGGGTGCTGATCCGGAAGGAGATCGACTTGGTGGAGGTGCGGTCGGTGGAGGACTTGCTGGCGGTGTTGAGCGGGAAGCGGTTCGGCCAGGAGTTGTGGAAGTATCTGGCGATGGGGGCCTTTGTGCTGCTGTTGGCGGAGGTGGCCTTGGCGCGGTGGATTTCGAAATCGCGGCGGGCGGGTGAGGATGTGCGGGTGGACTTTGAGAACCGGGGTGGGCCGGATGTGGCGACGATGGAGCGGGTGAAACAACTGAGGAAAGCAGGCTGATGAAGGGATTGATGATGGCATTGCTTCGGGGAGTGGTCGTCTTTGCGCTGGCATGGGCGCTGATCGGGATCTTGGGGAAGGTGCTGCATTTCGGGACGAGTTGGCCGTGGTGGGTGAGTGCACTGATGGCGGCGGTGGGGGCCGAATTGATTTTGGCGCTGTATCGGTATGAGCGCGGGGCGGTGACACCGAAGCGGGGACGTTGGCTGGCGGGGCTGCGCCTGGGGGCGCTGGTGGTGTTGGTGTGGGTTTTGCTGCAGCCGGTGTTCAGCAGGAAGGTGGAGCGGGAGTTGGTGCGGGAGGTGGTGGTGTTGGTGGATGATTCGGCATCGATGCATTTGAAGGACGACGGGCAGACGCTGACGCGGGTGGAGATCGGGGAGAAGGCCCTGGCGGAGAGCGGGCTGTTGGAGCAGTTGGAGGGGAAGGTGGCGATTCGGAGGCTTCGGGCGGCACGGCGGACGCTGGGCGAGGAAGAGGAGCGGGTGGAGGGCTGGGACCAGGGCACGGATTTGAATGACGCGCTCTCGACGGTGTTGGAGCAGGTGCCGCCGGACAATTTGGCGGGGGTGATCATGATCACGGATGGTCGGCACAACCGGCCGGGGCGGGTGGAGGATGTGGCGCGGCGTTTCGGGATTCTGGATGCGCCGGTAGGGATTCTGGCAGTGGGGAGTGAGACGCCGCCGAAGGATGCGGCGATTTTGAAGGTGCGCTCGCCGGATGCGGTTTATCTGGGGGACCGGGTGCGGGTGGCGGCGGAAGTGAAGTTTGACGGGTATCGGGGGCAGAAGGCGATGGTGCGTTTGTATCGGGGGGACAATGTGTTGGAGGAGAAGCAGATTTCGGTGCCGCAGGATCATCATCGGGAGGAAGTGCGGTTTCAGCACGTGCCGGAGGAGGGTGGGGTGGGGGCCTATCGGGTGGAGTTGGAGGCATTGGACGGGGAGCGTTTTGACAACAACAACAGCTGGTCGTTTGAGACGGCGGTGACCGATGCGCGGACGAACGTCTTGGTGGTGGATTCGTATCCGCGGTGGGAGTTTCGGTATCTGCGCAACCTGTTCTATGGACGGGACAAGAGCATTCACCTGCAGTATGTGCTGATCGATCCGGACACGGTGAGAGGCCAGAGTGATCCGGCGGTGGCGGCGTCGGCGGGGCGGGATTTCGGGGATTCGCAGGCGACGCGCCTGCCGGCGAACGAGGAGGAGTGGCGGAAGTTTGACGTGATCATTTTGGGGGATCTGGCGCCGCAGACGATTGATGAGGCGACTTGGAAGATCATCGAGGGCTGTGTGGCGGAGCGGGCGGCGTTGTTGGTGGCGGTGGCGGGTCCGCGGGCGATGCCGCATGCGATTCGTTCGGAGACCGCGCGGGGCTTGTTCCCGGTGGAATACACGCCGAGCAACCGGACCTACTTCGGGGAGGGGGGAGAGAGCTTTCGGATGGCGCTGACGCAGGCGGGGCGGTCGCATCCGGTGACGGCGCAGTCGGACAGTGGCATTCTAAACGAGAAGATCTGGGCGGAGTTTCCACAGGTGCGCTGGCGGCATCCGGTGGATGGGATCAAGGAAGGTGCGCAGGTGCTGATGATGGCGGATGGGGGGCGGAAGGGTTCTGGATCGGTGGGATCGGCGGCGGAGTTGGGGAGTGCGCTGGATCGTTTGGCGAAGCGGCGGGAGGAGGAGGCGAAGAACGCGCTTTTGGTGACGCAGCAAGTGGGGAACGGGAAGGTGGCGATGCTGCTGACGGACCGGACCTGGCGATTGCGGGAGGGCGTGGGCGATTTGTATCACCATCGATTCTGGGGTCAGTTGGTGCGTTGGGGGGCGGGGCCGAATTTGCGCTCGGGGACGAAGACGGTGCGCTTGGGGAGCGATGCGATCACCTACACGGGCGACGACAAGGTGAGCATCATGGCGCGGCTGTGGGATGCGAACAAGGTGCCGGTGAGGGATGAGGATTTGAAGGCGGAGGTGTGGTTGGGCGAGGAGAAGGTGGCGCAGGTGGCGATGAGCTATCGGGAGGGATCGAATGGTCTGCACGAGGCGATGGCGGGGCCGTTTCCGAAGGCGGGACAGTATGAGGTGCGGATCGTGGGGGACGAGGTGGAGCGCTTGTTGAAGGCCGAGGGCGGAGGCGCGGTGACGACGGGGTTCCGGGTGGTGGGTGCGCGGAGTCCGGTGGAGTTGTCGGAGACGACGCTGAATTTGCCGTTGCTGGAGACGATCGCGGAGCTGTCCGGGGGACGGGTAGTGGAGGCGAGGGAGTTGGGGGATTTGGCAGGGATGATTTTGACGGGGGATGAAACGCGCTGGGAACTGCGGGAGACGACGCTGTGGGATCACTGGATTTTGCTGGTGCTGCTGGGGGTGTTGCTGACGAGCGAGTGGGTGTTGCGGAGAGGGGCGGGGTTGCCGTAAGGTGGCTGGGTTTTTCGGAAACGAAGAGCGGTATCTCAGGAACTACGGTGGATGTCGCGTAGGAGAAGGAGTGCCCGGTCGCGGTCCAGCATTCTCGCCCAGCAGGCAATACTTGGAGAGAGGCGATGTAAATAGCCCGACTCGTGTGGAGGCTTGGGTGAGGGGGGGATGGGACCTAAAACGTTGAAAAGTAGCCTGGAGTTCGCTATATAGGGAATTCGGCGATCTTAGGTTTGCACGGGTTCTCGGCGGAGGTCGCGGAAGGTGCAGAGGGGGGTGTCGATGCCCCGGATCTTGCGGGGGCCGCTG
>JAQCFL010000171.1 GCA_027619375.1 Verrucomicrobiota bacterium
CGGGGGGGTGGGGAGGCTCGGGGGGGTGGGGGGGTTTGCGGGGGGGTGGAACAGCCGGACGGCGCGGAGCGACCGTCCCCTACCCTTCCTTGCGGATTTTCTCCAGTTCCTCCACGGCGGCGGGCTGTTTGAGGATGGTGAGGAGTTTCTGGGCGGTGCGCAGCTGCTCATGCCAGCGTTCCTTGCCGTAGGTTTGTTCGTTGGAGGGGCGGGTGAGGCGGTAGTAGCCGAATTTGAGGTAGTGGAGCTGCTTTTCCTGGTCCTTCTCGTCGAGGGCGAGGTGGAGGTGGAGGAGGGGGGGGCTGGGGTCGAGGCAGTAGGCGCCGGAGGGGTCGAGATTCGGAGTGCCATCCCGGAGGGGGGCGAAGTAATGTTCCTCCAGAAAGGCGTCGAGGGTTTGCTCGGCATAGGGGGCGATGGTGCGGCCGGAGGGGTTGGCGAGGTGCCAGCGGATGAAGCGGAGATAGATGTCGTCCTGTTCGGGCGGAGCGGTGTCGAGTTTGGCTTGCACCTGTTTGTAATGCGCGTTGAGCCGGTCGACGGGGATGGGTTCGAGAGAGCCGAGGGGGCTGAGGATTTTTCCGGCGACGAGGGGGAGGAAGTGTTCGTGGAACCAGGCGGGGATGGGGGTGTCGGGGGTGGGGATGCGGGTGGAGTAGAGTCCGTCGCCGAGCGCATCGACCTGGCCCTTGGTGGTGATGGCGGAAATGGTGCCGCCGATGAAGTCGTCGAAGGTGAGGAAGGACTGGCCGGTGCCGGGAGGGGTGACGAGGTAGTTGGTGAGGGGGCTGCCGGTCTTGGTGTCCCAGAGGCGGATGTCGCTGCCCTCGGGGCTTTCCGTGCTGCTGATGAAGGCCTGGCCGGAGTTGACGAGGGTGACGGAATCGACCTGATTGGCGTGATGGAGGCGGGGACCGACGGGGGTGAGGCCGGGGAGGGACCAGACTTGGATGAATCCGGAGGAGCCTTCGCCATCGCCGAAGCCGGCGGCGCTGACGGCGCGGGTGCCGTCCTCGCTGATGGCGACATCGCTGATCATTGTTTCGTGGTAGCGGGGACCGGCAGTGAGGGTGAGTTCGGGCCAGGAGAGGAGCAGGAGTTTGCGCCGGGTGGCGAAGAGGAGGGACTGTCCGTCGGGGAGGAAGGTGGGGGTTCCGCCCCATCCGATGGCGTCGCGGGGACCGAGGTCGGGGGCGCGGAGGAGTTGGGGGTCGCTGCCGTTCCAGGAGAGGAGAAGGTTGGCCGTGGCGAGGGCATAGCCCTGGCCGGCGGGGTGGTGGGTGGCGGTGGGCAGGCCGTGGTCGAGGTCGGCGGCGCTGAGGACCATGGTGGCGGTGGCGAGGACCCTGCCGTCGTTGAGGCTGCGGCGTTCGATGGTGACCGTGGTCGGTGGGGCGGGCTCGCCGGCGGGGTTGGGGGAGAGGGGGGCGCGGAGGAGGATCGCTTCCTTTTGCCGGCTGTGGATGGAGAGTGAGGTGGAGTCCCTGGCGGGATCATGGGTGGTGGACCAGAGCGGTTTTGGTTCGCCGATTTTATAGATGTCGTGGCCATTCTCGCGGGAGCCGAGCATGTAGTCGCCGTCGATGCGGTAGTCGCCGGTGTCTTCCGGGGCGAGGTCCGCGAGGGGGGTGGTCTTGATGGGGAGGAGGCTGAAGCCGGGGGTTTGGCGGAGCTCCCAGAGTTGGACACGGCCGCGGTTTTGCTCGGTGACGCTGTCGATGTAGCCATGGGCAGTGACGACGCGGTTGCCGTCGGGGCTCCAGGCGTAGCCGGTGGTCCAGTTGGAGTCGGGGAGGGCGTAGCTGGCGGGGGTGGCGCTGAAATTGAACCAGGGGTGGGTCCAGGAAATGCCTTCGCCGGTGATGGAGATGCGGTCGTGGTCGGCGGTGAGGGAGCGCATGCTGCAGGGCGACCAAACCTCCTCGAGCTTGTCGCCCTCAGCGTTGTTGGATTTTCGGGTGGGCGGGGCGAATTCGAGCCAGGGGTGGTTGGTTTTTTGTTCGGCGGTGATTTCGGTGTCGGTGGGGACGAGGACCTCGTCGGTCTTTTCGACGGTGGCGATGTTCCAGAGAGAGTAGCGGGTGGCCTCGGAGTAGATCAGCTCGGCGACGATGACCTCATCGACCTGGCGGGTGTAGGCGACATTGGCGACGGGGTTGTCGAAGGTGAGGGTGCGGAGGGGATGGTTTGGTTCGCCGAGGATGCTGGAGGCGAAGGTGAAGAGGCCGGAATTCTCCGGGGCGTTGCGCATGCCGGCGGCGAGGTAGGCGAGGGCGGCCTGGGGGTCGCCGTCCCGGTAGCTGCGTTCGGCCTCGTTCCAGGCGGTGTAGGAGGCTTCCCAGAGGAGCCCGGTGGCGCGTTCGAGGTTGTCTTTGGCTTCGTCTTCCGCGGATTCGGCGCGGTGTTGATTTTGAGTGGCGGTGATGGTGGCGGATTCGGCGCGGCGTTGGTTGAAGACGGCTTCCTCGCGTTTGAAGTAGGCGAGGATGCTGGCCCCGACGGCTGCGATGGCGAGGAGACCGAGGGAGGTGGCGACCTTGCGGAAGGTTTTGGCGCGTTGGCGTTCCTTCTCGAGTTGGTAGGCCTTGTCGCGTTGGGTGAGGGTGCCGAGGGGGACGCCGAGGATGCCGGCGATGATCTTGAGGCGGGCCAGTTCGCACTGTTGCCGGTAGGCGTCGACGACCGCATCGACCTTGGCCTTGGGGACGGCCTTGTCGATGGATTGGCGGAAGGCTTCGGGGGAGGTCCAGCCTTGTCCGCCGTTGGGGAGGCGGAAGTCGGCGGCGATGGGTTCGGCGCGTTGGCTGCGGTCGAGGTTGCCGTGGGCATCGACCATGAACTGCAGGGGGTCGGGGAAGCATTCGCGGGAGGGGTGCAGGCCGGATTTTTGTTTGCCTTCGTCCCAGGAGGCGTTCGGCTCGCCTTCGATCATGGCTGCGAGGACGCTGTTGGAGCGGCCGAGCTTCTTGAAATAGGCGATCTCGTTGGCGACGTAAGTGGATTGGACGGCCTGGGGGGAGCAGAGGACGAGGAGGAAGAGGGAGCGGTCCAGGGCGCGGTAGATGGGAGAGCCGAGGTCGGCGTCGGCGGGAAGTTCCTCCTCGTCGCGGAAGACGGGGAAGATGCGTTCGGGGATGAGTTCGGGGATGAGTTCGCCGCGTTGGTTGGTGGTGCCGACGAGGTCTTCGGGGACCTCGTAGGTTTCGATCTGCTGGTGGAGCCAGGTGGCCCACTGGCGGCCGGGCTGTTTGTTGTCGGCGTGGCGATAGCTGATGAAGCACCAGTACGGGGGCAGGGAGCCGGCTGCGGGAGGCGGAGAAGTGGTCATGCGGAGCGGAGATCTGGGAGGCCCGGACGGAATCGGTGAGGATTGCGATAGGGGCCGCCGGGGAGGAGCGTAGAGAGGATTCCACGTTATGAAAACATTCCATTCTCTCCTTCTCGCCACGCTCTTTGTGCCGGTTATCGCAGCCCAAGCCGAACCGGAGGAGGGCTGGGTGGAGTTGTTCAACGGCAAGAATCTGGATGGCTGGACCCAGCGGAACGGGCTGGCGACCTATCGGGTTGAAGACGGTGCCATCGTGGGGAAGACGGGGGAAGGGGGTCCGAATTCGTTTCTGTGCACGGACAAGTTGTATGGGGATTTCGAGCTGACCTTCGAGGTGAAGGTGGATAACGGGCTCAACTCGGGGGTGCAGATCCGGTCGCAGACCGCGGATGGTCCGACCGGTCGGGTGAACGGACCGCAGGTGGAGATCGAGAAGAGCGGGGCGAATGGCGCGGAGTCAGGGTATCTTTATGGAGAGTCCTGTGGTGGTTGGATGGTCCCGAGGGAGAAGCTCATCCCGCACAAGCATTTCAAGGACGGGGAGTGGAACAGCTACCGGGTGGTGGCGAAGGGGGCGACGATTTCGGTGTGGATCAACGACAATCAGATCTGTGTGTTGACGGACGAGGAAAAGTTCAAGTCACACCCGAAGGGCTTCCTTGGCCTGCAGGTGCATGGGATTGGGAAGGGGCGGGGGCCGTTCGAGGTGAGGTGGCGGAAGTTGTTGTTGAAAGAGCTGTAGCCCGCGGTAGGTCTGTCTGTATGGACATCTTTCGCTCGCTTGGGTTGTTGTTGGTTTGGCAGGGGGTGGTGTGTGTTGGTCTGGCGGCGGAGCGGCCGAATGTGGTGTTCATTCTGGCGGACGATCTGGGGTTTTCGGACATCGGGTGCTACGGGGGGGAGATTGCCACGCCGCAGTTGGATGCGCTGGCGGGTGAGGGGTTGCGCTTCACGCAATTCTACAACACGGCGCGGTGTTGGCCGACGCGGGGGGCCCTGATGACGGGATACTATGCGCAGGAGATTCATCGTGATGCCTTGCCGGGCCTGGGTGGTGGAGGGAGTGGGAAGCGGCAGCAGTGGGCGCGGTTGCTGCCGGACTTTTTGAAGGCGGCGGGCTATCGTTCCTATCACAGCGGGAAGTGGCACATCGATGGCAAGGTGCTGGAGGCGGGGTTTGATCGTTCGCTGAACGTGCAGAACCAGGGGAATTTTTTCACGGGGAGGGGGAATCTGATTGATGATGTGCCGGTGAAGGTGCCGGAGGATGAGAAGGACTACTACACGACGACGGCCACGGCGGATCACGCCATCGATTGTTTGCAGGACCATGCGAAGAACCATGCCGGGCAGCCGTTTTTTCATTACGTGGCCTTCATTGCGCCGCACTTTCCGCTGCATGCGCTGCCGGAGGATATTGAGAAGTATCGGGACAAGTATCTGGCGGGATGGGAGGCGATGCGGACGGGGCGGTATCAGCGGCAGAACGAATTGGGGATTGTGAACACGACGCTCTCAGCGCTGGAGCCGGAGGTGGGGCCGCCGTATGCCTTTCCCGATGCGATCAAGAAGCTGGGCCCGGGGGAGGTGACCCGGCCGCTGCCGTGGGAGGAGTTGACCGAGGAGCAGCGGCGCTTTCAGGCCACGAAGATGGCCATTCACGCGGCGATGGTGGATCGGATGGATCAGGAGATCGGGCGGATCGTGGCGCAGCTCAAGGCGATGGGGGCCTATGAGAACACGGTGATCTTCTTTGCCTCGGACAACGGGGCGAGTGCGGAGATCATGGTGCGCAACGGGGGGCACGATCCCGAGGCGGCGCCGGGGTCGGCGGCGAGTTATTTGTGTTTGGGGCCGGGATTTTCCAGTGCCTGCAACACGCCCTATCGGCGGCACAAGACGTGGGTGCATGAGGGTGGGATCAGCACGCCGCTGATCGTGCACTGGCCGGCGGGGATCAAGGCGAAGGGGGAGTTGCGGCACAGCGTGGCGCACGTGATGGACATCGCGCCGACCGTGCTGGAGTTGGCGGGGGTGGAGAAGCCGAAGGAGTGGGAGGGGACGGCCATCCCGGCGGCGCCGGGGAAGAGCCTGGTGTCGGCGCTGGCGGAGGATGTGGAGATCAAGCGGGAGTTTCTCTGGTGGCTGCACGAGGGCAACCGGGCGCTGCGGGTGGGGGATTGGAAGCTGGTGGCTGCGAAGAACGAGCCTTGGGAGTTGTATGATTTGAAAGGGAATCGGGCCGAGCAGAATGACCTCGCGGCGAAGATGCCGGGGAGGGTGAAGGAGATGGCGGCCAAGTGGGAGGCGGAGACGGCGCGGATGGTGGAGGTGGCGAAGGAAACGAAGGGGGAGCAGCCGAAAGGCAAGAACGGGAAGAAGTGAGCGGGGGAACTACCGGCGATTGCGGTTGTTGTTCTTCTGGGCTTGTTCCCGGGCCTTTTTGTTGGCTTCGGCGGCCTTCTTTTTGAGGTTGTCGTTCTGGGCGGCGGCGATGCGGGTGGCGCGGTAGGTGGTGTCCTGGGAGGTCTTGCCGTAGGTGAGGACGCCGCCGGCGATTTGGATCTGCATGCCTTGCTTGACGCTGCTGAGTGGGGCGTCCTCGCCGTTGACGGTGATGCGGGTGGCACCGGAGACCATGTAGAGTTTGCCGCCGACGGTGAGTGGGTCCTTGGTGACCTTTTGGACGACGGGGAGTTCGGCGGGGGCGCCCTTTTTGGTGAGGGGCTGGTTGTTGCGGTTGTTTTTTTTGCTTCTGGCCTCGAGGGGGGCGGGGAGGGCGGAGGCCAGAACGAGGAGAGAGAGGAGGAGGCGGGAGAGGTTCATGGGAGGTGATACGTGGAACATTTGCGGGATTGATCAGCGGGGCCTTGCCCTCGGTCCGCTCACGCCACCCGATTTAGAGGAATTTCTCCTCTGGATGTCCGGGAGATGGGCTCGACGGCCCGCGAAGCTCGTCCTCGGCTGTCTCCAGCCCCTGCGGGGGTGGAGGTCCCGTGGGCGCATCAAAAACCCCAGGGATCGCGAGCGATCCCTGGGGTTTTTGGCGACCCGTACGGGACTTGAACCCGTGTTGCCGCCGTGAAAGGGCGGAGTCCTAACCACTAGACGAACGGGTCGCTTAGCGGGCGGCAAAAATGCCAGCGAATTTTTGAAAGGCAAGAGGTTTTTCCCGTCAATTCCGGGGAGGCCGGAGGGGGCGGGAAAGGCTGCAAAACAGGGGGAAGGGGTGGGAAAGGGGGCGGAAATTACTTCTCTTCGTCATCACCTTTGATGCGTTTGCGGCGGGTTTCCATGCGTTCGCGGGCCTGTTCGGCGCGGTAGTTGACGTCGTCATCGTCGTCTTCTTCGAAGAATTCGACGATGGAGAAGGCCCAATCGTCGGTGAGTTGGAACATGCCGTCGATGATCTGGCGCTTTTCCTTGGGGGTGCGGGCCTCGTTGGCGAGAGTCTTCCACATGTCCTCGAGTTCGTCGCGGTTGCGTTCGAGTTTGAGGAAGGAGTAGGCGGCTTCGAAGGATTGGCCGCGGAGGAGGTCGTCCTCCTGGCCGGTGGCGTATCCGATGAGGGCTTCGAACATGGTGTCGTCGGGCCAGGTGCGGAGGGCGGCGACGGCGGCGAGCTGGGTTTTCTTGTCGTCGTCGGCGAGGGCGCTTTTGACGATGGTGGCGGCCTCGTCGCCGCCGGCGGAGCCGAGGAGTTCGAGGTAGCCGCGTTTGACCTCGTCGTCGCCGGCGGTTTCGTAGGCGGTTTTGAGGGCGGTGGAGAGGGCCCCGCGGCCGTCGGTGCGTTTGGCGACGGCGGCGATGACGCGCTTGGCTTCCTGCCGGACCGATTGGTGGCGGGTGTAGCGCATGATGTTGAGGAGGTCGGCGAGGTTTTGGTCGGTGGCGATCTTCTCGCAGGCGCGGAGGGCGGCGGTGGCGGTTTGCTCGCTGTCGGTGGACTTGGCGTGCTCGATGAGGGAGGGGAGGGCGGAGAGGGACTTGCGGCTTTGGAGGATTTCGAAGAGCCGGACGCGGATGTCGGAGATCATGAGATTGCCGTCGTTGGCGGCGAACTCGGCGATCTGTTTGTCGAGGTCGGCGCCATCGCTGGCCTTGGCGATGAGGATGCGTTGATAGACGTCCTGTCGCTGTGTGTTTTGTGCGGTGTTTGTTGCGAGTTTGAGGAGGGAGGAGATCTGCGCACTGGTGGTGGGGAGGTCCTTGGCGGTGGGGTCCTCGGCTTGGGCGACGAGGGCGCTGTTTGCGGCAACGTCCTTGTTGTCGCCCATTTTGCTGATGACGAGGAAGCCGGTGAAGAGGATGGCGAGGCCGAGGACGGCGGCGATGGTGGATTTTGCGGCGGTGCTCATGCCCTTTTTCTTTTTGGGGTCCATGGTGTTGCCGGAGATGATGGTGTTGCCTGCGGGGGCGACACCGGGGATGACTCCGGGGGCGG
>JAQCFL010000172.1 GCA_027619375.1 Verrucomicrobiota bacterium
AGGGATGGTGGGCGGTGCCCTCGCCGAGGAAGAGAGAGGCGTGGCCGGAGTTGTCCTGGGAGGTGGCGCGGAATTCCCAGGAGCCGGAGGAGGGGATGGTGACGAGGACGTCGTAGGTTTCGGCCATGCCGAGGAGGAGGCGGTTGATCCTGGCGGGTTGCACGGCGGGGCCGTCGGCGGCGACGATGGTGAGGGGGCCGGTGGCGGAGTGGAGGTAGAAATAGGAGGAGGCGGCGGCATTGATGACGCGGAGGCGGATGGTTTCACCGGGACGGGCGGGGAGGGTGCTACTGGGTTTGCCGTTGATGAGGAAGGCGTCGTAGGCGACGTCGGAGACATCCATGGGGGCCATGCGGGATTTTTCGCGGGCGAAGTAGTCCGGGAGTTTGCCGGCCTGGTAGGCACCGAGGATGGACTGGGCGTTGCCCTTCTTCACGCCGTACCATTCAGAGCCGCGCATGAGGGTGCGCATGACCTCCTTGGGGTTTTCGTTGGTCCAGTCGGAGAGGACGACGACGTAGTCGCGGTCGGCGCGGACCGGTTCGCCGCCCTTTGGTTCGATGACGATGGAACCGTAAATGCCGCGTTGTTCCTGGAGTCCGGTGTGGGAGTGGTACCAGTAGGTGCCGGAGTGGGTGAGGGGGAAGGTGTAGGTGAGGGTGGTGCCGGCCTTGATGGGCGGGGTGGTGAGGTAGGGGACGCCGTCCTGGGCGTTGGGGACGAGGAGTCCGTGCCAGTGGATGGAAGTTTCCTCGCGAGGGAGGGCATTGTGGACGCGGATGACGGCAGTGTCGCCTTCGCGGAAGCGGAGGGTGGGTCCGGGAATGCCGCCGTTGATGGTGA
Source organism: Verrucomicrobiota bacterium (assembly GCA_027619375.1). GTDB lineage: Bacteria > Verrucomicrobiota > Verrucomicrobiia > Verrucomicrobiales > Akkermansiaceae > JAPKDA01. The sequence continues at coordinate 844 of JAQCFL010000172.1, forward strand.
GGGCGGTGCGGGTTTTGCCGGCCGGGGCGAGCTGTTGCTCGGCGATGGTGAGGTCGTACTCGACGACCTTGGCGAGGGCCGGGACGGCGAGGAGGAGGGAGAGGAGGATGTGTTTGGCTGGGATCATGTGGGCGTTAATCGGAGAGTGGGAGAGAGCGTAGTTGGCGTTCTTTCATGAAACAGAAGAGGGTGGGGACGATGAACATGGTCATGAGTTCGATGAACATACCGCCGAAGATGGGGATGGCCATGGGGACCATGAGGTCGGAGCCGCGGCCGGTGGAAGTGATGACGGGGAGGAGGGCGAGGAGAGTGGTGGCGGTGGTCATGAGGCAGGGGCGGACACGGCGGAGTCCGGCCTCGAGGGTGGCGGCGCGGACGCCTTCGACGGTGGTGGGTTTGAGTTCCGCGAAGCGTTGGCGGAGGTAGGTGGAGACGACCACGCCGTCGTCGGTGGCGATGCCGAAGAGGGCGAGGAAGCCGACCCAGACGGCGGTGGAGAGGTTGATGGGGCCGACATTGAAGAGTTCGGCGATGTTGTGGCCGAAGAGGTGGAAGTCGAGGAAGCCAGGTTGGCCGTAGAGCCAGAGCATGAGGAAGCCGCCGGCCCAGGCGACGGCCACGCCGGTGAAGATGATGAAAGTATTGAGGACGGAGCGGCTGTCGAGGTAGAGGAGGAGGAAGATGGCGCCGAGGCAGATGGGGAGCATGAAGAGGAGGGTGCGGTTGAACTCGAGGGCGGCCTGGTAGTTTCCGGCGAAGTCGTAGCGGACGCCGGGGGGACGGATGAGATCGCCGGAGGCTTCCTTGTCTTTGAGGAATGTTTCGGCGGCCTCCACGACGTCGACCTCTGCGAAGCCGGGATCGGATCCGAAGGTGACGTAGCCGGTGAGGAAAGTGTCCTCGGCCTTGATCATCTGGGGGCCGGCGAGGTAGCGGAGGGTGGCGAGTTGTTCGAGGGGGACCTGGGCGCCTTCCTTGGAGGTGACGAGGATGCGGCCGAGGGATTCGATGTCGTCGCGGCGTTCCCGGGCGTAGCGAACCTGGATCATGTAGCGTTCGCGGCCCTCGATGGTGGTGCCGGTCATCTTCCCGCCGATGGCGCCCTGGATGGCTTCGTGGATGTCGGAGATATTGAGTCCGTAGCGGGAGGCGGCGGCGCGGTCGGGGACGATTTCGAGGTAGGGTTTGCCGACGATGCGGTCGGCGTTGACGGTGGCGGGGGCGAGGCCGGGAACTTCGCCGGAGCGGAGGAGGCGTTCGATTTCGAGGCCGAAGTTCTGGATTGTTTCGAGGTCGGGGCCCTTGATTTTCAGTCCCATGGGGGCGCGCATGCCGGTGCGGAGCATGACGAGGCGGGTTTCGATGGGTTGGAGTTTCGGGGCGCCGGTGATGCCGGGGAACTGGGTGGCGTTGGAGATTTCCTGCCAGATGTCGTCGGGGGATTTGATGTGCGGCCGCCACTGGCGGAAGGGTTGGCCGCGGGGGTCGGCGACGAGGTTGCCGGAGGAGGTGTAGAGGAAGTCGCCTGCGTCGTTGGTTTTGAAGCGGAGGACCTTGCCTTTGGCGTCGGTTTTGAATTCGGAGATGTAGTTGACGACCGTTTCGACCATGGAGATGGGGGCGGGATCGAGAGGGGATTCGACGCGGCCGATCTTGCCGACGACCTGGGAAACTTCGGGAATGGCGGCGATGGCGGCGTCGAGTTGGCGGAGGGATTCGGTGGCTTCGTCGATGGAGGCATGGGGACTGACGGTGGGCATGAAGAGGAAGGTGCCTTCGTCGAGGGCGGGACGGAATTCGCGGCCGAGGCCGGGGAAATTTTTCGTGGCGCTCTGCCAGAAGCGGGTGTCGGTGATGTTGGTGCCGAGGGTTTTGGGGAGGAAGGCGAAGATCTTTTCAAAGCCGAACCAGATGGAAAGGGCGAGGGCGAGGAGGAGGACGGGGAGAGAGAGGAAGAGGGCCTTGTGGCGGAGGCACCAACTGAGGATGCGGCCGTAGGTGAGTTCGAAGAGGCGGAAGGCGGCGAGGAGTCCGCCGAGGACGAGGAAGACGAAGAAGAAGTTGAGGAGGCTGCTGCGGTCGAGGCCGAGCGGCATCCAATCCATGGCGAGGAGCCAGCCGACGAGGAGGGCGACGAGGAGGTTGAGGGCGAGGAAGGAGAAGCGGCGGGTGCGGCCGATGATTTTTGGGGCGAGGAAGACGCCGGCGGCGAGGACGAGGAGGGCCGCGGCGAGGGCGGGGGAGAAGGAGAGGGCGAGGAGGGCGCCGGCGGCGAGGAGGAGGGCGGCGGCGAAGCGGCGTTCCTTGACGAAGGCGGGGAGGGAACCGAAGAGGAGATGGGCGACGGGGGGGATGATGGTGAGGGCGACGATGATGGAGGCGATGAGGGCGAAGGTTTTCGTGAAGGCGAGGGGGCGGAAGAGGCGGCCGGCCTCGCCGGACATGGTGAAGACCGGGAGAAAGCTGACCACGGTGGTGGCGACGGAGGTGGTGACGGCGGAAGCGACCTCGGTGACGGCGCGGTAGATGACGGTGGATTTCGACTCGCCGGGTTTGGCTTCATCGAGGTGTTTGAGCATGTTCTCGGTGAGGACGATGCCGACATCGACGACCGTGCCGATGGCGATGGCGATGCCGGAGAGGGCGACGATGTTGGCATCGACGCCGGCGAGGCTCATGGTGATGAAGGTGATGAGGACGGCGAGGGGCAGCATGGCGGAGATGAGGAGGCTGCTGCGGAGGTGGAGGACCATGACCACGACGACGATGATGGTGACGAGGATTTGCTGCCAAAGGGCCTCGTCGAGGGTGTTGAGGGTTTCGCCGATGAGTTTGGTGCGGTCGTAGAAGGGGACGATGGTGACCTTGGAAGTGGTCATCCAGTCGGGCCAGAGACTGCGGTCGCTGCGTTTGGCCCAAGCGGTCCAAGGGGCTTGGGCGAGGGCGGCGGGGCTGGCGGATTCGAAGGCGGGATCGATGCCGGCACCGGCGGCGAAGGTGCGGACCTCGTCGGGGGTGATTTTGGTCCAATCGATGATGACGCGGGTGGGGAGGGCGTCGGTGAGGGCGGCGATCTTCTCCTTGGTGTTCTCGATGGCGGCCATGGGATTGGCGCCGTAGCGGGCCACGACCACACCGCCGGCGGCATCGGCGCCGTTGACGTCGAGGGCGCCGCGGCGGAGGGCAGGGCCGAGTTCGACCGTGCCGATCTGGCCGACAGTGATGGGGGTGCCTTCGCGGACCGTGACGACCGCCTCGCGGAGGTCGTCGACGCTCTTGATGTAGCCGGTGGCACGGATGAAGTATTCGACGCCGTTGACGGCGAGGTTGCGGGCGCCGATTTCCTGGTTGGCCTTGCGGACGGCATCGACGACCTGGGCGAGGGTGACCTCGTGGGCGCGGAGGGCGTCGGGATCGACATCGACCTGGTATTGGCGGACGTATCCGCCGACCGAAGCGACCTCGGCGACACCTTTGGCGGCGAGGAGGGCGTAGCGGACCTGCCAGTCCTGGATGGAGCGGAGTTCGTCGGGGTCCCATCCGCCGGAGGGTTTGCCATCGGGGTCGCGGGCTTCGAGGTAATACCAGAAGATCTGGCCGAGTCCGGTGGCATCGGGGCCGAGGGAGGGGGTGACTTCGGCGGGGAGGAGGTTGGAGGGGAGGGAGTTGAGTTTTTCGAGGACGCGACTACGGCTCCAGTAGAATTCGACGTCCTCCTCGAAGATGAGGTAGACGTAGGAGTAGCCGAACATGGAGAACGAACGGACCTCGCGCACGCCGGGGACGCCGAGGAGGGAGACGGTGAGGGGGTAGGTGACCTGGTCCTCGATGTCCTGGGGGGATCGGCCGGGCCATTCGGTGAAGACGATCTGTTGGTTGTCGCCGAGATCTGGGATGGCGTCGACGGCGACGGGATCGCGGGGGTAGTTGCCGGTGTTCCAGTCGAAGGGAGCGACCCGCACGCCCCAGGCGATGACGAAGGCGAGGAGAAGCAGGACGACGAGCTTCTGGTGGAGGCAGAAATGGATGAGGCTGTTCACGAAGGAGCAGGAGAGGGCTTAGGGCTGGTGCTCAGCGGGCATTTTTGGCGGAGCTGGTTCCTCTGGAGGGGGATCAGCGGCGGGGGATTTCACGGAGAGGGTGTCGGTGAGGTTGCCGCAGGTGAGCATGGCGTCGCCGTAGTAGGGATTGAGGACGGTGGGGAGGGTGGAGAGCCAGTTTGCGCCGGCGCTTTTGAAGGCCATGGGGCAGTGGACGACGTAGAGGTTGTCGAGTTGATCGATGCCGTGGCTGCGGACGAGGGCGATGAGAGAGTTGCTGACCGGTTCGAAGGCGGCGCGGCGGGCTTTAAGGTCGGCGGCGGCGGCCAGGGTTTGGGCGAGGTCGGGGAGGGGGTTGTCGGCGGGGAGGGTGAGGGTGGCGAAGGCGGCGGCGAACGCTTCGGCGGCCGCTTTCGAGCCGGGATCGTCGTCCTTGGCGAGGGTCTCGGCGACAGGGAGGTAGGCGGCGAGGGCGGCCTGGAGTTGGCGGACGAGTTCCGGATCAGCGGCGGGGGTTTCGATGGGTTGGTAGGGGAGTCCGAGGTGGCGGCCGGATTCCTCGATGCTGCGGCGGAGGATGCCGGCGGCGATGGGGGGGGCGGTTTGGAGTTTGTCGGAGGCGAGGGTGAGGTCGGTGAGGAGGCGGTTGGAGAACTCCTGCCAGAGGTGCAGGTTTTCCGGCTGCATGGCGGCGGTGCGGATGTTGCGGACGACGGAGCGGATTGTTTCGAGTTCCTGCCGCATGCTGGCGGGGTTGTTTTCACGCACGGCGGTTTGAAAGCGATGGAGGGCACGTTGGACCGGGGGCCATTGACCGAGGAGATCGGCGGCGGCTTTATTGGCGGGTCGTTCCTCGAGGCCGGCGGCGGGATTCATCATGGAGGGTTTGCCTTTGAGCTGGAGTTCCGAGTCGAGTTTGAAGGCGCCGCGGGTGACGACCAATTCGCCTTCGCTGAGGCCTTCGCGGACGATGAAGTCCTTGCCGACACCGGGTCCGAGAATGATCTGGCGGCCTTCGAAGACGGGGGTGGGTTCCTCGGGGAGGCGCACATAGACGAGGGCGCGGTCGCCGGTTTGGAGGACGGCGCTGCGGGGAACGAGGAGGGGGTCAGGTTGGGGATGGTCGGTGGCGACGAAGCCGAGGCTTTCGGCGGGGAGGAGGTCCATGCCGCAGATGTCGCAGGTGCCGGGGGCGTCCTTGATGATCTCGGGGTGCATGGGGCTGATCCATTTGCCGGCGAGGGAGGGGTCGATGACGCGGCCGTCGGCGGTCATGCGGGAGGCGATGCTGACCTTGGCGTAGGCACCGGGTTTGAGGAGACCGTCGGGGTTGGCGACGTTGATGCGGACGGCGGCGACGCGGCGCAGGGGATCGACGGCGGGGTCGATGAAGGCGATGCGGCCGTGGAATGTTTCGCCGGGGACCGAGTCGACCGTGAACTCGACCTCCTGACCGTAGCGGAGCCAGGTGAGGTCGCTTTCGTAGGCTTCGACCTTGAGCCAGAGGCTGCTGAGATCGGCGAGGCGGAGGAGGCTGTCACCGGTTTTGACGTAGTTGCCTTCACTAACAAGTTTATCGACGACCACTCCGTCCTGGGGGGAATCGATGCGGAGGGTGGGATCGGGTTTGCTTTGTTGTTCGATGGCCTCGATTTGTTCGGGGGAGAGTTGGAGGAGGCGCAACTTTTCCCGGGCGGCGTCGAGGAGGCGGCGGCGGATGTCGTCGGCGCCGGCGGAGGAGGGGCCGGAGCGATCGGAGGCGCGACGGGCCTCGATGAGTTCCTTTTGGGCGACGAAGAGGGCGGGGGAGTAGATTTCGGCGAGGTGGTCGCCCTTGCGGACGCGGGCTCCGGTGAAATCGACGTAGAGGCGGTCGAGGCGGCCGTCCATGCGGGCGGTGACGGCGGTGATCTTGCGTTCGTCGTAGGCGAGTCGGCCGAAGAGGCGGAGGTCGGCGGTGGCGGGGGCGCGGCGGACGGGGGTGACGCGGAGGTCGAGGAGGGCGGCGGCCTCGGGGGAGACGGAGACCTCGCGGAGGCCGCCGCCGGAGGAGGTGCCGAGGGGGATGAGGTCCATGTTGCAGATGGGGCAGAGGCCGGGGTTTGGTTGGCGGATCTGGGGGTGCATGGAGCAGGTCCAGATCGTGTCGGAGGCTTCGGAGGAGGAGGTGGCGGGGTCGGCGGGTTGGCCGAGTTTGCGGATGAGGAGGAAGCCGACGATGAGGATGGCGAGGATGACGAGGACGTTGGAACCGGCGAGGGAGCGGAGGAAGGCCGGGAGTTTTTGGAGGGATGGTTTCATGGCGGTGGGAGGAGGGGATCAGCGGAGGCCGGCGGAGAAGCGGAGGGTGGCTTCGGCCTTGCCCAGGCGGGTTTGGTTTTCGGCCTGTGCCAGTTGGTAGTCGAGGAGTTGGCGCCAGGCGTCGATGATGTCGAGGAAGCTGGAGGTGTCGGCGCTGTAGCCGGTGACGATGAGGTCGAAGCTTTGTTTGGACTCGGGGATGAGGCGGTCGGAGTAGAGGGCGAGATTGGTGCGTTCGGCGTTGTAGGTGGCCACGGCGCTTTCGATGCGTTGTTGGAGGGAGGAGCGGGTGGCGGCGAGGGTGGATCGTTCGGCGGAGAGGTTGGAGGCGGCTTCCTTTTCGATGGCCTCGTTCTTGCCCTTCCAGAGGGGGAGGGTGACGCCGAGGGTGCCGAAGAGTTGGTCTTCGCCATTGGCGGAGGGGGCGAGGCCGTCGTTGGAGACGGCCATGTAGGAGAGGCCGGCGGTGAAGTCGGGGCGTTTGTTGAGTTTGGCGAGTTGGACGCCGTGTTGGGCGGCGGCGATGCGGGCTTCCCCGGCGAGGACCTCGGGGTGGCGGGACTGGGCGGTG
>JAQCFL010000173.1 GCA_027619375.1 Verrucomicrobiota bacterium
CAGCATTCACCATGCCGAACACTCTTGGTTTCCAACCGCCCAGCCGACTCCCCATGTGGCGTGACCGTCCCGGTCGCAAGCCCTCCACAACGTGGTGCAGGCTTCCAGCCAGCAAGAGGTTCTGCGGGATTCCCATCCCGCCCGAATGCTCCCGCTCCCCAACCCGCGCCGCAATCACCCCGGCCGCAAGCCCCCCCTCTCCCGTAGCGGTGCCCCTGCGGGGCGTCGGCGGTTCAACCCCCGCTCCTCCTCAAGCCAATCGCGCATCCCTCCCGCTTTCGATTCCGCCAAGCACACCCACCCACCCCACCACCTTGGCGTCATCAGGCCGCGGCCCAAGATCGTCAGAGCACACCAATCCCTGAACCTGAGCCCCAAATCGAAAAGGCAACGGACCCTGACACCGCCGAGGACCTCCCCGAATGGACCTACTCAACAAACGGTTAAATTCGGGCCTGCCGACCGAACCTATCTTTCGGGTTCGATGCTTATGGGCTTCCAGTCACCGCCTTCGAGTCGCTCAAACCGACCCCTTTGAGGTTTGCCGACGTCTCTCCCAACAACTCGGACCGGTTCGATCCAATCATCCTGACATCCATCAAGCGTGTCAGGAATAGCGGACCAGTCGTCTGCGGCCGTTCCGTAGCTCCTTGCGCACATCGCCTCGGCATCCGCCATCGAATTTTGCAGATAATCGGCGAATCCGGGGCCATCATTGGCCCGATCATCGAGAAAAATGTAACATCCGTGCTCCGAATCACAAAGCATCACCCGCTTCACTCGGGGATCATTGGTGACTGTGCCTACTTTCCTCATTCTACTTTTTCAGCCTCCCCTCACTCCATCCCCACATCAAACTCCACATTCCGCCACCGGATCACCTCCCCTTCGAACCAAAACCGTCCCCGAAAGGTCCGCCCCTCCTCCAACATCTGCGGTAGCCAATACTTGTCGTCCGCCCACATCAGCTCATAGGGCACCTTGTCCATCCGCGTCCACCGCGGGATCGCCTCCTCCGTCGCCGTCGGCGTCCCCTCGAACTCCCGCGCCATGTAAACATGACAATGAATGTCCGGCAGATCGCACATCGCAAAAAACAACTCCCCCATCTTCTGCGGATTCAGCGGCGTCACATGCAATTCCTCCTGCGTCTCCCGCACCGCCGACTCCAGCGGCGTCTCCCCCGGATCAATCTTCCCCCCCGGCCCGTTGATCTTCCCCATCCCGATCCCCCGCAGCTTCTTGATGAGCAACACCTCGAAATCCTTCACCACAAACATCAACGTGGCCCGGATCTCCGGCACCCAACCCTCCCAATCGATCGGCGAGGGACTATCCGCGCCGTCCATCATCCTTCGCTGTTCCCAAATTGTTCCATCCCTTCACAGGTGCAGACCAGATTCCGGTCCCCGTGCACGTTATCAATTCTCGCCACCGCCGGCCAGAACTTGTGCTCCCGCAGCCTCGCCACCGGAAATGCGGCCCGCTCCCGGGAGTAGGAATGCGGCCATTCATCCGCGCACAGCACCCGCGCCGTGTGCGGGGCGCGCCGCAGCACGTTGTCCTCCCGATCCGCCGTGCCCGCGATCACTTCCTGAATCTCCGCATGAATGTGGATCATCGCCTCACAGAACCGATCCAGCTCCTCCTTCGATTCCGACTCGGTCGGCTCGATCATCAGCGTCCCCGAGACCGGCCAACTCATCGTCGGCGCGTGAAATCCGTAATCCATCAACCGCTTCGCGACATCCTCCACCGTCACCCCACTCGCCGCACTCAGCGGACGCAGATCGATGATGCACTCATGCGCCACCCGTCCCTTCCGCCCCGTGTAGAGCACCGGATAGTGCTGCCGCAACCGCTCCGCCACATAGTTCGCATTCAGCAGGGCCACCTTCGTCGCCGCAGTCAGACCCGGCGCACCCATCATGCGGATGTACATCCACGAAATCACATTGATCGAGGCGCTCCCCCACGGTGCGGCACAGACCGCACCTTCCTTGTTCTTCAACAGCGCATGCCCCGGCAGATACTCCACCAGATGCTTCGCCACCCCGATCGGCCCGATCCCCGGACCACCACCGCCATGCGGAATGCAGAAGGTCTTGTGCAGATTCAGGTGACAAACATCCGCCCCGATCTGCCCGGGACTGGTCAGCCCCACCTGCGCATTCATGTTCGCCCCATCCATGTAAACCTGCCCGCCATGCCGATGCACGGTGTCGCAGACATCCAAAATCGTTTCCTCGAAAACCCCGTGCGTCGACGGATAGGTCACCATCAGCGCTCCCAACTCCCCGCTGTGCTTCTCACACTTCGCCCCCAGGTCCGCCATGTCGATGTTCCCCTCGTTGTCACAGGCCACCGGCACCACCCGGAACCCCGCCATCACCGCCGAAGCCGGATTCGTGCCGTGCGCCGACATCGGGATCAGGCAAATGTCGCGCTGCCCCTCGTCCCGGGCCCGCTGATAACTCCGGATTGCCAACAACCCCGCATACTCCCCCTGCGATCCCGCATTCGGCTGGAGCGACACCGCCGCAAACCCCGTCACCTCCGCCAACCAGCATTCCAACTGCTCCAGCATCAAGTGATAACCCTTCGCCTGATCCGCCGGCACAAAGGGATGAATCGCCCCCACCTCCGGCCAGGTCACCGGCATCATCTCCGCCGCCGCATTGAGCTTCATCGTGCACGACCCCAACGGAATCATCGATTCGTTCAGCGCCAGATCCTTCGTCTCCAAACGCCGCAGGTAGCGCAGCATCTCGGTCTCGCTGTGATACGAATTGAACACCGCGTGCCTCAAAAACCCGCTCGTCCGCTCCAGCCCCGTCGGCGTTCCCTCCGCCTCACCCGCTTCCGCCGCACCGAAACACTGCAGCAGGGCCGACACATCCGCCGCCACGATCGTCTCATCCAGCGAAATCCCCACCCGATCCCCGTCCACCGAGCGCAAATTGAATCCCGCCTTCCGCGCCGCCGCCATCACCGCCTCGGCCTTCCCGGCCACCTGCACGGTCAGCGTGTCAAAGAAACTCTCGTTCTCCACCTCCACTCCCGCCGCCTTCAAACCGGCCGCCACCTTCCCCGTCAATCCCTGCACCCGCTTCGCGATCTTCCGCAGCCCACCCGGACCATGATACACCGCATACATCGAAGCCATCACCGCCAACAGCACCTGCGCGGTGCAAATGTTGGAGGTCGCCTTGTCGCGGCGAATGTGCTGCTCCCGGGTCTGCAGCGCCAGGCGATACGCCGGATGCCCCGCACTATCCACCGACAAGCCCACCAAACGTCCCGGCAGTTTCCTCTTCAGGCTGTCGCGACACGAAATGAACCCCGCATGCGGCCCGCCGAATCCAAGCGGCACGCCGAAACGTTGCGAGGTCCCCACACAAAGATCCGCCCCGAACGCCCCGGGCTCTTTCAACAGGATCAGCGCCAACAAATCCGCCGCCACCACCAGCAACCCACCCGCCGCATGCACCGTCTCCGCAAACCCCGCGTAGTCCTCCACCACTCCCCGCGTGTCCGGATACTGCACCAACGCCCCCACGAACGTCTCCCCATCGGGCTCATAGCTCCGCCACTTCCCGATCTTCAACTCCACCCCCACCGCCTCGGCCCGCGTCCGCAACACGTCAATCGTCTGCGGATGACACTGCTCATCCACGAAAAACACCGTCCCCTTCGGCTTCGATCCCTGCGCCAACGCCATCGCCTCCGCTGCCGCCGTCCCCTCATCCAACAGGGACGCATTCGCCACATCCAATCCCGTCAACTCCACCACCAGCGTCTGGAAATTCACCAGCGCCTCCAATCGCCCCTGCGCGATCTCCGCCTGATACGGCGTGTAGGCCGTGTACCAACCCGGATTCTTCAAGATGTTCCGCTGGATCACCGGCGGCGTCACCGTCCCGTAGTAGCCCTGCCCGATGCACGACTTCAACACCACGTTCCGATCCATGATCCCCCGCAACTCCTCCAACGCCGCCTCCTCCGAGAGCGCCGCAGGCAACTCGATCGCACTCTCCAACTGAATGCTCGCCGGCACCGCCTCATCGATCAGCACCTCCAATGTATCGCAGCCCAGAGCCTGCAACATTTCCTGACAACGCGCCTCGTTCGGTCCGATGTGGCGCTCCGCAAAACCGGAGGGAATCGACATGACAATATTCGTTCGTAGGTTTGGTCACCACAACGCGCGGCGACCACGTCAGCCTTAGCTGATCAATGCGCGGTAGGCAGCCGCATCCATGAGCCCCTCCAACTCGGAGGGATCCGCCACGCGGAGCTTGAAAATCCAACCCGCACCGTGCGGGTCGGTGTTCACCAAGGAAGGATCACCCTCCGCCGCCGCGTTGCCTTCCACGATCTCTCCGGTCAGCGGCGTGTAGATGTCGCTCGCCGCCTTCACCGATTCCACCACCGCGATCGCCTCGCCTTTCGAGACGCTTCGCCCCACTTCCGGCAGTTCCACGAACACCACGTCCGTCAGTTCCTCCTGGGCATGATCGGTGATCCCCACCGTGGCAATGTCTCCCTCCACCGAAACCCACTCGTGGTTGGTCGTATAATGCAAGTTCTCTGGAACGTTCATAAGCTGCTTCGCTGCGGGATTACTATCTCCTCAGGCCTTTTTGTAAAAAGGCTTTTTTACGATCTGCGCCGGGACTTTCCTCCCCCGCACGTCAATCGCCACCTCCTTGCCGATTTGCGCAGCTTCCACTGGCAAATAAGCCAGCCCAATCCCCAGCCCCAGACTCGGCGACAGCGTCCCGCTGGTCAAATTCCCCAGCGATTCCCCGCTCTCCGAAACCACCTCCGCCCCACCCCGGATCGGCGGCCCCTTCTCCAGACACTGGATTGCCACCAGGCGCTCCCCCAACCCCTCCTCCTTCTGCCGGGCCAAAACGTCCCGTCCCACAAACTCCCCCTTCTCCAGCTTCACAAAAAATCCCATCCCCGCCTGCAACGGCGACCGCTCCGGACTCAGGTCCGAACCATTCAACGGATAGCACATCTCCAATCGCAAGGTATCCCGCGCACCCAGACCACAGGCCCGTGCCCCGGACTTCAACACGGTCCGCAACCACTCAGCCCCCTCCGCCGCCGGACAGAAAAACTCAAACCCATCCTCCCCCGTGTAACCCGTCCGACAAACAATCACCTCCTGCTCGCCGTGGGAAATCGTCGCGATCCCGTTCCGCGGCGGCAATTCCGCCCCCGGCAGCATCTTCGCAAACACCGCCACCGCCTCCGGACCCTGCACGGCCATCGCGGCAAAATCCTCGCTACGATCCTCCAACTCAACCCCTTCAACCAACCGCCCCCGCATCCACGTAAAGTCCTCCGCGATCTTCGCCGCGTTCACCACCAGGAAAAACCGCTCCGCTTCCTGCCGATACAAAATCAAGTCATCAATCACCCCGCCCCCCTCGTTCAGCAGAAAGGTGTAGTGCCCCTCCCCGTCCCCGAGGGCCCCCACATGATTCGTCAGCAACCCGTCCAGCCACCCCTCCGCCCCGGCCCCCGTCACCACAAACTGACCCATGTGCGAAATATCAAACACCCCGACCGACTCCCGCACCGCCGCATGCTCCTCCAGGATCGATCCGTAGCGAATCGGCATGTTCCACCCCGCAAAGGGCACCAGTTTTCCGCCCAGTTCCTCATGGGCCGCCTGCAGGGGACTTTCCTTCAATTCTCCGCTCACGCCGCGAACTCTGTGACCCGCAATCAGACTTGTCAATCGACCCCTCCCCCCCTTTCCTCATTCGGGTGGGAATGATCAATGCACTCGAACCGCGCTTCCGATGGCTCTCCATTCCCGGATTCATCCGCGCCGTCGCCCTCATCCACCTCTTCGTCTTCGCCCTCCTGGTCCTGAAACCGGAACTATACGACTTTCTGGCCTTCGATTGGACCAGGATCAACGAAGGCGAAATCTGGCGCATCCTCTCCTTCTACGCCCTCCCCCCCGTCTATCCCGGAGGCGGCATCTACCCCTACCTCGGCATGGGCATCGCCGTTTACATCGCCTTCCTCATCGGCGATCAACTCGAACACGCCTGGGGCTCCTTCCGCACCTCCGTCTTCTGCTACGGAACAATCCTCTTCCAAATCAGCACCCTCCTCGCCATCTGCCTCCTCATCGCCCCCATCGATGCCGCCTGGGGCAGCCGCATGTTCTATCAGGTCATCTTCTTCGCCTTCGCCACCATCTTCCCGCGCTATCAGTTCCGTTTCATGTTCGCCATTCAGGTCCCCGCCTGGGTCCTCGCCCTCGGCTCCGCCCTCTTCGGACTGACCGCCATCCTCATCAACCCTCTCCACCTCCTCTACGCCCTCGGCACCCTCTTCCCCTACACCTTCTGGGCCGGCCCCGTCCTCCTCGGCTACCTCAACAACCGTGCCACCACCCAGGTCCGCCGCGCCAAATTCAAATCAAAGGTCTCCGGCGCGAACAAAGACGTCTTTCACACCTGTATCTCCTGCGGCGCCACCGATCAAAGCCACCCCCACCGCGACTTCCGCGTCACCCCCGAGGACACCGAACTCTGCTCCACCTGCCTCGACAAGAAATAACCGGCCCCCTTCCCCACTCCAACTTCCCCACTCCCAATCCCCAATTCGCGAATATCCGCGTCCATTCGCGGTTCGATTTCCCAGCTCCCCACTTCCGAACTCCGCATTCCGACTTCCGCATTCCAATGTCCCCCCTCAGCCAACTTCCCTCGGTCGAAAAACTCACCGTCCAACTCGAAGGCCTCACCACCCTTCCGCGACCTCTCGTCACCGGACTCATCAAACGCGAGGTCGCCGCCTGGCGCGAACGCCTCTCTGCCGGCGAGGAACATCCCCGCGACGTCATCGAATCCTCCATCACCGCCGCCCTCCGCGCCTTCGCCGCCTCCCGCCTCCAACCCGTCATCAACGCCACCGGCGTCCTCATCCACACCAACCTCGGCCGCTCCCCCCAGGGCTCCCGCAGCGCCGATGCCCTGCGCGAAATCGCCACCGGCTACTCCAACCTCGAGTTCGACCTCCCCTCCGGCACCCGCGGCCGCCGCGCCGGCTATCTGGAATCCGCCCTCGCCATCCTCCTCGAAGCCGAGGCCGCCACCGCCGTCAACAACTGCGCCGCCGCCCTCGTCCTCACCCTCCGCCACCTCATCAGCGACGACAAAAATGAGGTGATCGTCTCCCGCGGTGAACTCGTCGAAATCGGCGGCGGCTTCCGCATCCCCGAGGTTCTCGAAACTTCCGGCGCAAAACTCGTCGAAGTCGGCGCCACCAACAAGACCCACCTCGACGACTACGCCAAGGCCATCGGACCAAAGACCGCCCTCATCCTGAAAGTCCACCGCTCCAACTTCTACATCGAGGGCTTCACCGACGAACCCGCCGTCCCCGACCTCGCCGCCCTCGCCCATCAACACGACCTCCCCTTGGTCGAGGACCTCGGCTCCGGCGCGGTCATGCACACCGATCAACTCGCCCCCCTCGATCACGAACCGCGCCCCCAGGAAGCGCTCCAAAACGGCATTGATCTCGTCCTCTTCTCCGGCGACAAACTCCTCGGCGGACCCCAGGCCGGCATCATCGCCGGCCGCGCCGACCTCGTCGCCGGCATCAAAAAGGAACCCTTCTTCCGCGCCGTCCGCTGCGACAAACTCATCCTCACCGTCCTGCAGGAATGCAT
>JAQCFL010000007.1 GCA_027619375.1 Verrucomicrobiota bacterium
GGGGGGGGAGGGTGGGGGTGGTGGCGAGATTGTAGGTGTAGGTCTTGCCGAGGGCGGCGAAGCGGGCGTGGAAGGCGTCGGGGACCTCCTCGCAGTCGAGGATGCGAATGGTGGCGGGGAGTTTCGTGTTGAGGGCGGCGACCCAGTTGACCGGGTTCATGGTGAGGGCGGGGGGGGGATCGAAGTGGGCGATCTGGCCGAGGGCGTGGACCCCGGCATCGGTGCGGCCGGAGCCGTGGAGGCGCAGGGGTTGCTTGGCGATTTCGGCGAGGGCGTCCTCGATGCGTTCCTGGACGGTGTCGGCGTTGGGTTGGATCTGCCAACCGCCGAAGGGACGGCCGTCGTAAGCGATGGTGAGTTTGAGGCGCACGGTGTGCGGGAAGGCTGAGGGATGAAGGGGGAAGTATGAAGGCTTTTTGCGGGACGCTTGCGGGTGGCGGGGGTTGATGCGATATTGGGGGCGTGAAGAGTGTTTGGTTGATGGCCTGGGTGGGCCTGTGTTCGCTGGGATTGAGTTCGTGTTTTCTGGTCACCGTGCCGATGAAGGCGACGGGGGAGATCGTGGAGAAAAGCGCCTATGCGACGCGGGATCTGGGGGGGCGGGTGATTCGGAAGCTGCGGGAGCCTTCCGAGCCGCGCTCCGCGCCGTACAGCGATCCGGGGATGCATGATCCGGCGGATTTCGGGAACGACGAGTATTACGGGACGGGGCGGTAGGGGCTCGGGCTGGGTGTCCTGAAACCGGAGTGCGGAGGCTCGACTCCGCCCGGGAGGGACGGGGCTTGACCCGCGTGGTGGAGAGGAGTCTTGCCTCGGGAAACCGTTGAAGCCTGTCGAAATGGCCAAATAGTTTGAACGAGCAAACACCCCCGCGCTGTCAAGCCAGCCTCCGCCGGGCGGAGTCGAGCCTCCGCACTCCGGGGCGGGCGGGTCAAGCCTCAGCACTCCGGGGGGGGCGCTTGTTCGTTGAGCCAGTCGTTGAGAATCTCGACGGCGGCGGCCTGGTCGATGATCTGCTTTTGCTTCCGGGCGTTCTTGCCGGCGCTGCGGAGTTTCTCGGAGGCGGAGACGGTGCTGAGGCGTTCGTCGGCATAGTCGAGGGGGAGGTGGGGGAAACGGGCGCGGAGTTGCGCTCCGAAGGCGCGGATCTTTGCGGCGGCGTCGCCTTCCGAGCCGTCCATGCGGAGGGGGAGGCCGAGGATGAGGTGCTGGATGCCGCGCTGCGCGATGACTTCGGCGATGCGTTCAAGGGGATCTCCGGCGTCGCAGTGGATCGTTTCGACCGGATGGGCGGCGATGCCGAGCGGATCGGTGGCGGCGAGGCCGATCCGGGCGGTGCCGTGGTCGATGGCGAGGACGGGATGCACGGAATGGGGAGTTCGGAATGGGGAGTTCGGAATGGGGGAATGGGGAATGGGGAAGTTAGAGAAGTTCCTCGGGGAGCTTGGCGACGACCTTTTTGATGGCGTCGGCCTGGTGGCGGTTGGCGATGAGGAGGCCATCGGCGGTTTGCACGACGATGAGGTCGTCCACGCCGAGGAGGGCGATGCGGCAGCCGTCCTGATTGCTGAAGACGATGTTGTTCTCGCTGTCCACCGAGGTGATGGGCTTGTTGGTCTGGTTGTTGTTGTCGACCGTGTCGAGGTATTTGGCGATGGAGATCCAGGAGCCGACATCGTCCCAGTCGAAGGTGGCTTCGATGTTGAGGACGCGGGAGGCTTTCTCCATGAGGGCGTAGTCGATGGAGATGGGGGTGAGTTCGGGAAACTGGGCGGCGATGGTGGCGGTGGGGTCCTTTGAGCGCCGCAGTTCC
This sequence comes from Verrucomicrobiota bacterium, assembly GCA_027619375.1. Lineage (GTDB taxonomy): Bacteria > Verrucomicrobiota > Verrucomicrobiia > Verrucomicrobiales > Akkermansiaceae > JAPKDA01. Next base: position 1,814 of record JAQCFL010000007.1, read on the forward strand.
TGGACGAACTCGCCGAGTTGGGGGGCGTGGCGATTGAGGGCGGCAAGGGCGGTGGGAACGGACCAGATGAACATGCCGGCATTCCAGGTGAAGTCGCCGCTGCTGAGGAACTGTTCGGCGAGTTCGGGGTTGGGTTTTTCGCGGAAGCGGACCACGTCGTAGGGAGGGTGGCTGACCTTGATTTGTGGCAGCACGGAGCGGTCGCCGCGTTCGACATAGCCGTAGGAGGGACAGGCCCAGGTGGGGCGGATGCCGATGGTGACGAGGGCGGAGGTGCCGGAGGCCACGGTGACGGCGTCGCGCATGACCGATTGGAAGGCCTCGGTGTCCTTGATGAGTTGATCGGCGGGGAGGACGATCATGGTGGCCTCGGGATCGCGTTTGGCGACCAGCCCGATGCCGAGCGCGACGGCCGGGCCGGTGTCGCGTTTGGCGGGTTCGGCGACGATGTTCCCGGCGGGAATGCCGGTGGCGATTTCGCGGACGCCGGCTTCCTGGAGGGCGTTGGTGAGAATGAAGATGTTCTCCGGAGCGACGATGCCATCGAGGCGCTTGATCGCTTGAGCGAGCAGGGTGGGGCCGTCGAAGAGGTTGAGGAGTTGCTTGGGCTTGGTATTTCGGCTGAGGGGCCAAAAGCGGGTGCCACTGCCCCCGGCGAGGATCACTGCGTATGTTTCGGACATTCCGGGGCGATCATGGAGGAAGCGGCTCAGTTGTCAAAAGCCCCGATGGGGTGAAATTCTTATTTTGCGGGTGGGCGAGGTGGGGTAAGTTAGGCCCATGAGCTTGACCCCCGAAGACCCCCCCCGGAATTGGCAGGACACCAGTGCCGATTTGGCACCGGCCCTGCTTGGTGCGGCGGCGGGCATTTTCCTTGGAGACCTGATGCACCGGGGCGCTCGTCGTCCGGTGGCCTTTGCGCTGGCCTGTCTGGGCCTTGCGGCGGCGGTTCCCAGCGTGGTGGACGTGATCCGGGACAAAGTGGCCGGGCCGACCACCCGGCGCGGCACAATGCGGACCTTGCGCAGCATCCGGGAGGGCTCCGGAGCGCCCCCAGGGCGGATCGACTACATCGAGGAGGAGCTCGGCGAGCATTTGTTCGTGGGCTAATCTGCCATGTTTGCGGCGAGTTCGCGGACCACGGCGGGGAGGGCTTTGGCCATCTGGGTTTGGGGACTCCAGCCGAGAAATCGCAGGGCCTTGGTGGTATCGACGGAGTAGCGGAGGTCGTGACCTGGTCGATCCGGGGCGGTGGAGATGAGCGATTCTGGTTTGCCGAGGATGGTGAGGATACTGCGGGTGAGGCCGAGGTTGGTGCGTTCGCAGTGGCCGCCGAGATTGTAGATGTGTCCAGACTGCCCGCGGTGGAGGGCGGTGATCATGCCTCGGCAGTGGTCGTCGACATGGATCCAGTCGCGGATCTGCATGCCGCCGCCGAAGAGGGGGATCGGTTCGTCGCGCAGGGCGTGGCGGATGATGGTGGGGATGAGTTTTTCGGGGTGTTGGCGGAGGCCGTAGTTGTTGGCGCAGCGGGTGATGACGAGGTCCTGCCGGTAGGTTGTGACGGCGGCGAGGCAGAGGAGGTCGGCGGAGGCCTTGGAAGCGGAGTAGGGGGAGGAGGGAGCGAGGGGGGTGGTCTCGAGGAACTTGTGGGGCACGAGTGCGGAGCCATAGACCTCGTCGGTGGAACAATGGAGGAGAGGGACCCGGGCCGCGCGGCAGGTTTCGAGGAGGTTGGCGGTGCCGACAATGTTGGTGGCCACGAAATCGTCCGCATTCAGGATGGAGCGGTCCACGTGGCTTTCTGCGGCGAGATTGAAGACCCCGGTGGTGTTGTGCTGGCGGAGGAGTTCGCCGAGCAGGGGGCGATCGGCGATGTCGCCCTGCACGAACTCGAAGCGCGGATCCTGATCGGGGCCGGCGAGGTTGTCGCGGGAGCCGGCGTAGGTGAGTTTGTCGAGGACGACGAGGCGCTCGACCTTTTCGAAGGCGAGGAGGTGCCGGGCGAGGCTGGAGCCGATGAATCCGGCACCGCCGGTGAGGAGGATGGATCGGAAACTCCGCATGGTTGGACGGTAGCGTGCCGGAGCCGTGGTGAAACCCGAAAGACGGGACAAGGGGAGGTTCTTTAGCAGGGTCCCCGGATGAGAATCGTGTTGGTCGGGGCTGCGAGAAAGCTGGGGGGCTATGTGCGGGCCAATGGCGGAAGGGGAATGCCATTGACCGTGGCGGGAAGGGGGGTGCATGATCACCCCGTGAACGCTGTGTTTTCTCTCGCTTTGCCCGGTGCGGCAATCGTCCTGTTGTCGGCCTGTGGTGGCGTCAACCGTCCGCTCGACTCGAGTTTCAATCCCTTGGATTCCCCCGGAATGCGGGGCTCTGCTGATGTGGTGGATGTGACGGGTCCCGCCTACACGCCCGGGCAGTGGCTGGAAACGACCATCTCCAGCACCGCGTTCTTCAACAAGGTGCCCAAAGACAATGATCAGCCGAACAAACTCCTGCCCTCCGGGACGGTCTTGAAGGTCATCGCGACCGAGGGGACCTATGTGCAGGTCGAGTTGGAGTCCGGCGATGTGGGCTATGTGCCGGCCATCATGGTCGCGGAACGCCCCACTACGGACCAGGTGCCGATCGTGCCGCTTGGTCCGGACGGGAGCATTTTGGAGCCGATTCCCGGCATCCATATACCTGCTCCCGAGCCGGAAGTGGCTCCGCTCGATGTGTCTCCCGTGGGGGAAACGCCAGGGTTGATCGATCCGGGTGTGGAGATCGAGTAGGGGGTCGGCGCGGGAATTCCGCGGGCGTTCTCTGGAGCGGCGAAACTGGCGAAGGAATTGTAATCGTCCCGCGAGATGGGTGGAGCTACAGAGCGCCATGATTCTACCGCTGCTGCTGATCCTGGTGAGCTTTGCGGTATTGTTCTTCGGAGCGGAACTTCTGGTGCGCGGGGGTGCGTCGATGGCCTTGAAGCTTGGCTTGTCGCCTTTGGTGATCGGTCTGACCGTGGTGGCCTACGGGACGTCGATGCCGGAGTTGATTGTGTCGTTGAAGGCGGCCTTCAATGGGCAGCCGGACATTGCCATCGGCAATGTGGTGGGCTCGAACATCTTCAACATCGCGGTGATACTTGGGCTGTCGGCGATGGTTTTTCCGATTGCCACGAACCTGCAGGTGTTGAAGTGGGATGCGCCCTTGTTGGTGGTGGTGACCCTGCTGGTGCCGCTGACCTTTTTGGACGGAGAGGTGCAGCGGTGGGAGGCGGGGGTCTTTCTGGTGGGGGCGGGGCTGAGCACCTGGTGGACGATCCGGCTGGCGCGAAAGGACGAGTGCTCGGGTCGGGAGATCGCGGCGGATGTGCCGGAGATCCGGAGGGCCGGGAGGCTGTGGAAGGATGTTGTCCTGATCGGGGCGGGGCTGATCGTCTTGGTGGTCGGGTCGCGCTTGTTGGTGGACAATGCGACGGTGGTGGCGCGGTCGTTCAGAGTGTCGGAGGCGGTGATTGGTTTGACCATCATCGCGGCGGGAACCTCCATGCCGGAGTTGGCGACGTCGGTGGTGGCGGCCTTTCGGGGGCAGTCGGACATCGCTTTGGGCAATGTGTTGGGCTCGAATCTCTTCAACCTGCTCTTCGTTCTAGGGGGGGCATCGGTGGTGCAACCGGTGCGCACGGCGGCGATGAATCCGCTCGATCTGGGCGTGATGATCGGGCTGACGGTGGTGTTGCTGCCGTTTCTGTTCACTGGAAAGCGCGTGACTCGGGCGGAGGGGCTGATGCTGGTGGCGACCTATGGAGTTTACCTCTTCCTGATGTGGCCGAAGGGTGGGGCGTGAGGGGAGGGAGGCAGCGCTGGTCTGCTAAGAATTTCCAACCGACAATTTCCAAATAAATTTCAAATCCAAGAGCAAATCTCAACTGCTGAAGCCCGTTGCCACATCCGGAATCGCGAATGACAACCACGAGATTCCGAGTTGAGGCCTCTCCTTCGATTCGTCTTCTGACTTGGAACCTGGTGACTGGAATTTATTTGGAAATTGGCCCGTGGAAATTCAACCCTGTATCCGGACCAACCCGTTAGATTGTTAAGGCAAAGCACCATCCATGCCGAACACTGTTGGTTGGAAACCACCGCCACGGGGGAATGCGGAGGGCGTGGGTGCGGGAGGGGCCTTGGCAGGGAGGGGGGTGGAACCGCCGACGCCTCGCAGAGGCGCCGCTACGCGGAGCGGGCAGGCGACCGGGACGGTCACGCCACTGTTGGGGTGTCGGCGGGGCGGTTCCGTCTTCGCTGGGACAGGTGGGAAGCCGCCGCCGCGTTAGATCTTGGCGAGGGCGGCCTTGATAGCGTCGAAGTCGGGGAGATCGGCGGGGCTTTCGTTGATCTGGGCGTATTGGACGACGCCGTTGCCATCGATGACGAAGGCGGAACGTTTCGGCACCCCGCCCATGGGGAGGTTCTTGGCGGGGAGGAAGCTGTCGTAGGCGCAGCCGTAGGCCTTGGCGACTTCGTGCTCGTAGTCGCTGAGGAGGCGGATCTTGATGCCTTCCTTTTCGGCCCAGTTGGCTTGGGCGAAGGGATTGTCGCCGCTGATGCCATAGATCTTGGCACCGAGGGCCTTGTAGTCACCGAGGCCTTCGCTGACGGTGCAAAATTCCGTGGTGCAGACGCCGGTGAAGGCCATGGGGAAGAAGAGGAGGACGGTTCTGGAGCCTGCGGCCACTTCGGACAAGGTGACGAGGGCGGGGCCGTCCTTGGTGATGGTGGAGAGGGTGAAATCTGGTGCTTTATCGCCGACGTTGATGGACATGATGGTATTTGTGGTTGGTGTTGAAAGAGGGCGTCACTATAGGAGAGGCTTGGGGCGGGTCAACGCACCACTGAACAAATGAGTTGGGAATTGTCGGAATTCGGGCGCGGCCTGTGCAGCGGGAGCGGGATCGGCGAGCTGATGGATGATCTCGGGCACGCCTTGGCGCAGGGCGGGGGGCGGGTCCTGATGCTGGGGGGCGGTCAGCCGGCGCACATTCCGGAGATGGATGCGCTGTGGCGGAAGAGGATGGAGGAGATTTCGGCGCAGCCGGGGGCTCTGGAGCACCTGCTAGGCAACTACGAGCCGCCGGTGGGGAACATGGCGTTTCGCGAGGCGATTGCGGGGCTCTTCCATCGGCAATTCGGTTGGGCGATCGGGCCGGAGCATGTGGGGATCACGATGGGCGGGCAGACGGCCTTCTTCCTGCTGTTCAATTCACTGGCCGGGAGATTTGCGGACGGGCGGCGGAAGAAGATCCTCCTGCCCCTCGTGCCGGAATATATCGGTTACGCGAATCAGTCGGTGGGTGGCGATCTCTTCCGCGCCGTGAAGCCACGGATCGAGGAGACCGGACCGCATCGGTTCAAGTACCGGGTCGATTTCGAGGCACTGGAGGTGAGCGAGGACATCGCCGCGATCTGTGTGTCGCGCCCGACGAACCCGACCGGCAACGTGCTGACCGACAACGAAGTGGCGAAGCTCGCGGCGCTGGCGGAGTCCCACAACATCCCGTTGATCATCGACAATGCCTACGGGGCGCCGTTTCCGAACGTGATCTTCACCGAGGCCACGCCGGTGTGGAACGAGAACATCATCCTGACCCTGAGCCTTTCGAAGCTCGGCCTGCCGGGCACACGGACGGGGATCGTCATTGCGCGGGAGGAGATGATCCGTCGGATTTCCTCGATGACCTCCATCGTGGGACTTTCGAACACGAACACCGGACAGGCCATCATGCAGCCGTTGGTGGAGAGTGGGGAGGTGCTGCGGTTGAGCAAGGAAGTGGTGAAGCCGTACTATCAGGAAAAATCATTGCAGGCGCTGGGATGGGTGAGGGAATTTTTCGATGACGTCCTGCCCTACCGCGTACACGTCAGTGAGGGGGCGTTGTTCCTCTGGATGTGGTTTGAAGACCTGCCGATTACGGCGCGGGAACTCTATGTGCGATTGAAGGCCCGCGATGTGTTGGTGGTGCCGGGGCATTACTTCTTCTTCGGGTTGGAGGACGAGGATTGGCGCCATCGTCAGGAATGCATCCGCGTGACCTTCACGATGCCGGAAGAGGTGGTGCGGAAGGGGTTCCAGATTATCGCGGAAGAGGTGGCGAGGGCGTATGCGGCCGAGGCGTAACGATTGATGAGATGGCGCGATCCTGAAATCGTTCTTAACCGTGTGCCCTTGATCACTGACGCCTACTCCGCCCAGACCTTGCTCTGCAGATCCTCGCGGTCGACGAATTCGAGGGTGGCGAGGTGGGTGGCTTCCATGATGACGGGTGGGGCCATGCCGGCTTCAAAGGCCTCTTTCCAACGCTCCGCGCACAAACACCAGCGGTCGCCGGGGACCAGTCCCGGGAAGTGGAACTCGGGGCGCGGGGTGGAAAGGTCGTTGCCGGCTTGTTTGGAGAATTGCAGGAAATCCGGGGTCATCACCACGCAGACCGTGTGCACCCCGCGGTCGTCCGGGCCCAATCGGCAATGCCCGTCCCGCATGAAGCCGGTCAGCGGATCCATCCCGCAGGGTTGCAGCGGACCGCCGAGGACGTTGCTTTGTTCGCGCATCTACACTGTGTCGCCGAGGTCGGGGTGCATTTCAAGCATGAAGCCGAAACCACGGAAGAAGATCCGGCCCGAGGATTCAAGGATGGTGACCGAGGATGTCGGCGAAGGGCGTTATCTGCTCACCTGAGTGGAGAACGGCGCTTTCGCAAGGCAAGTCGGGAAAGCGAACAGAGCCGCTCCCGTTCAGAACAGGAGCGGCTCGGGGAAAGGAACAAGTTGGAGCGGAGGCAGTGACACCTCGACCCGCCACTTGTCATGATTAGCGTTTCCGCACCCTGGAGGTGTCGCGGCCTCCGAAGTCGGAGTCCACCTGCACACTGCGGGGCTTGTGGTTCTCGGCTACCGTGATGGTGTAGGTGCCGCTTCCCGGCTGGTAGGTCATGGTCCCGTAGCCGTCGAGGGTCAGGGTGGCCGCCGGAGCAAGGGAACTTGTCGCCTCGACCACCAGTTGGTTGGTCCGGCGGAACCAATCGGCGGAGTTGATGGTGACGGTGTCGACGAGTCCGAGGACATGGAGTCCGCTGGTGCTGTGGCTCACGTAGATGGCCTCATCGGTGGGGAAGACTCCGTAGGCACCGTTGCCCACGTAGGCGGCGGACCCCGGATCGGTGTCGAACCAGGCGAGTTGGGTCGGGGCGGCCTTGTTGCTGATGTCGAGCACGTGCATCCCGTCCTGGAAATGGGAGAGGTAGGCGTAGTCGCCCTTCACCACGACGTTGTGCATGAGCGCGCCCGTGCCGCTGGTCCAACTGCCGGTGAGGACCGGGTTGGAGGGGGTGGAGATGTCCCAGATCCGCAGGCCGATGCCCGTGTAGGCATCGGTGGTCAGGAGATGCTGGCCGTCGTCGGTCGGATACACGCCATAGGTGTAGGCTCCCGCATAGTTCTCGTGGGCCACGAGGACGGGGAAGGCGGGATTGCTGACGTCGTGGATCGCGAAGCCGGCCCCGAGCCAGCTCGAGAAGCAGAGGTTTCCCTGCACGAAGATCTCGTGCGATTGACCGGGGATGGTGCCGTAGATCGTGAGGGGGGGATAGATCGAGGAGAGCCACAGCGGACCCGCGGGGTTTGTCACATCGAAGACCTCCACAGCGGAGCTGGTGCGTGAGGCCACGTAGGCCTGCACGGTGTTGCCGTTCTCGTGGATGTGCAGGTTGTGGGCGTTGGCTCCGAGGTGATACCAGGCGCCGGCCCCCCACTCGATCCGTCCGACTTCCACCGGAGCGGCCGGGTTGGAGACATCGTACATGAAGACGCCCACGTGGGGGGTGGGGCTTCCGTTTGGCACGGTGTTGGCCATGTAGGCGATCCCGTTGACCACCTCGACGTCGCCGATGTCGATGTTGGGGACTCCCGGGAAGGGGCGGATGGTTGCCACCTTGTAGGGGTTCTCCTTGTCGGCGGCGTTGATGACATCCACGCCGTCTTCGCCCCGGGCGACGTAAACGTAGTCGCCCTCGGCCCAGAGGTCATGACTGTGGCCTCCGAGGGGGAGGTTCGCGAGTTCTTCGGTGTTCAGATATTGCGCGCTGGCGGGGAACGCTGATAGCGCAAGGGTGGCTGCGGCGAGAGCCGCACCAACGTTGTTGATGGTTAGTTTCATGGTGCTTGTTTTTGTGTGAGGACCGTACGGGAATGCAGGTCATCCGACCTGACAGCAGTGGCGGGGGAAGGTGTCTGATAGACTCCACCCCTTTTGTTGCCGGCAGGTCTCCCCCTCAACCGCAGGCGCTGGCTGCGATTTTCAATTTTTTTTTTCCGATCCCGTGTTGAGGACGCCCTGGCCGAGGACCTGAAGGAGATCGGCTACGATGGGCTCTCTGGTTAGCCGCATTGTGCGGGGGCGGGGGTAGGTTCCTGGTGGTGGGTGGTTACGCGGGGATGTTTCACACCGAGCCGCGCTTTACGAAGGATCTGGACCTTTGGATCGAGCCGACGAGGGAGAATGCGGAACGGTTCTCTATTGCTTGTGTGGCAGCGGAGAAAGGATCACGTTGAGGCGCAATGATGGAGGAGCGCTGGAGGGGATTGTGTGCTCGATTAGCGATCGAGGAGGGAGGTCAGTGGGAGCGGTTTGTATCCGCGTATGGTCCGGAGGAACGGGCCTATCACAATTTGAGGCATGTGGAGGATTGCCTGGCTCGGTTCGACGAGCATTTGGAGCTGGTGGGAGATCCGGTCGCGGTGGAGTTCGCCATTTGGTTTCACGATGTGGTCTATGACACGAAGGCTTCCGACAATGAGGAGCGGAGTGGGGCGGCGGCGATGGAGTTCTTGGGCGAGGCGGATCTTGGTTGGCGGGTGGCGGAGCTGATTTTGGCGACAAAGCATGCCGGGGAGTGGGGTTCGGGTGACGCCGGGGTTCTCTGCGATATTGATTTGAGTATCTTGGGGAGAACGCCGGAGCGCTACGACGAGTATGCTGCGGCTATTCGTCAGGAGTATGGATGGGTGGCCGAGGAGGATTATGTGTCGGGGCGGGCTAAGGTGCTGAAGGGGCTTCTGGCGCGGGAGAGGATCTTTGGGACGGAGGCGTTTTGGGAACGCTATGAGCTGCAGGCGCGGGAGAATATGGAGGAGGAGATGGCTCGATTGGGAGGGAGGTAAAGGGGGTTGCTGGCCAAACGTGTTCGGCATGGTGAATGCTGAACTGGTAATGGCCCTCAATGAAGGCGGGGCCATTTCTCGCCGAGGCTACCTTCTCCGAATTTCCAACCGACAAGCTCCAAATAAAGTTCAAATCCAAGACCAGCTCTCAACTGCTGAAACTCGTTGCCACATCCAGAATCGCGAATGACAACCACGAGAGTCCGAGTTGATGCCTCTCCTGCGATTCGTTTTCTGACTTGGAGCCTGATGACTGGAATTTATTTGGAAATTGGCCCGTGGAAATTCAACCCTGCATCCGGATCAACCCGCCAACTTGTTAAAGCGCGATCCATGCCGAACACTGTTGGTTGCCTGCACCCGGTCAGGGTGCGGGGACATTGATGGGGCGGATCCCATGACTGAAGTCATGGGCTTTGTGCCGCGGGCCTTTCAGGGCCGGAGAAGGGGGGCCGGTCGCAGACCGGCGCTCCCAGTGGGGGGTCTAGGTGAAAGCCATGATGGCCTTCGTGATGGCCTCTTCCGTGCCAGGCTCGGTGCGGATGAAGAGTTCCTGGAGTCCCTTTTCGGACTGCATGGCGGCTTTGATGCCTCCGGGGACCTGGCGCTGGACTTTGATGGAGCCGGTGGTGCTGCCAGCGCCGAGCGATTTGCCGCCGTAGGATCGGCCGATGATCACCCCCACCACGCCATCCAGGGCTTCGATCCGTTTCATGATCGCCTTGCCCTCCTTGGAGGTGGATTGGTGGCGTCCGCGGGAGGGCATGGGGTCGCTTTAGGGTGTTTGGGGCAGGAGTGCCAATGGAAAGCGAGGGGCGAGGGACGGCCGCGACGGAATCATGGTGAGGGCGCTGTTTCGTTCGGCCCCCCGAATTTCCTAGGAAAGGGTTCCCGGCGGCCCCATATTGTATTGGTTCCGTTCGGTTTTTGCCTTGGAGGCGTGGCTGGATCTTCTTCCGAAGAGTCCAGCCCTGATCGGAATCCGCCATCTGTTCCGATCCATTCCGGAGGGGGCTGATGCCAACAACAAACCAACACGACCATGGGAGACAAATCACCGAAATCGAAGAACAAGGACAACGCCCAGAAGGCAGGCAAGGCCGCCGCGGCGGATCAACAGAAGAAAAAGAACGCCGCGGCCAAGCAGGTTCAGCCTGTGGCTCCGCCGAAGAAGAAAAAGTAGGGCGGGGAGGCCCCTGGCCTTATTCGTTGTCCAGACCGAGTGCTTGGCGCAGGATCTTCCGTTCGGCGGAGGTGAGGTGCAGCAGAATGGTCTGATCCTCGCCGCCACCGATGACGAAATCGATGCCGGTGCGGAGGAGTCGGAGCGGCAGGCCGAGTTCGGCGGTGTCGGAGGTGGCCTTTTCCCATGCGGAGTACCACTGCTCGAGATTATCTGAGGAGGGATAGGGCGCGCCTTGCTGGAAGATCCAGCCAAGGTGTTTGATCAGGCCTTCGCCAAGAACGGGGGAGAATTGATGGCTCTGGTAGGCCTCGAAGAGTGCGGAGACCTTTTCGTGCCTTGATTCGGAGTTCCGCCCGGCGGAGAACAACATGCTGATTGAGGGCACTTTCCCTGACTCGCTCCGCGGCGTCCGTCAGGAGATCTCGCCATTGGACGAGGATGAACTCCAGTTCCTCCGGCGGTCATGACGACGCTTTGCTGTTCGATGGTGTCCCAAATTTGGCCGATGCTCTCGTCCCGTCCGACGACGGCCTTGGTGTCGATCAGGCCACCTGGATTTGCTTTCATGCCGAATTTATACGCGTGCATAAACGTGCGTTAATATGAACGTATGTTTCGAAAGGTCGATGAGAGGAATTGTGCCACAAAATTAGGGATTTAGCCGTGCCAGTTTGTTGAGCGAGGATCTCACTTTCTCAGTTTCTCCCGGGTGCGCATTCCCTTCGACAACACATACGCCCGGCTGCCGGGGCGGTTTTAGTTGCAGATGCAGGTGCAGGTGCAGGTGTTGATGGCGGGGGCGGGGGCGGGCTTGCTGTCTCGACCTTTCCCGCGAGGACTCGGGGAAACTGGTCGAGGTCGGCTCAATTGCCCTCCGGGGAGATCTCGAACCCCTGGGTCAGCGCAAAGAGCAGCTGAATGGCGGCTTTGCCCCAGATGCTGTAGGAAATGACGAGGGCGCACCCGAGTCCGATGCGCCAAAGGTTCGACCAGCAGTTCATTTTCATGGTCAATTATTGCCGGGCGGTCGGGCTTTCAAAGCGGTGTGCGAAATCGAGGCCCTCGATCAATTCGATGATGAAATCGTCCGGGGTGTAGAGAAAGCAAATCAGGTTTCCGCCAAAGGCGATTGCTGGTGCGGGTGGCGAAATGACGAAGTAGCCGAGCGCCCTGCAATGCTCGATGGCCTCGTCCATGGCGGCCACCCGGTAGGCCAGGTGGTTCAAGACGTTGGCCTTGCGATCCAGAACCTGCGCGATGGGAGAATCGCTGGCGAGTGGCCTGATGAGTTCGATCACCGGGGCATGGGGGGAGAGGCCGAACTGCACCTCCACCTTTTGGATGGGGTCCTGGAACACCTCGCTCCAGGCATCGATGCCGTGAATACCCCCGACCGATGTTCGGGTCGCGGAGAAATCGCGGCAAACGAGGCCGAGATGATCGAAACGGAACTGTTCAGAGGTCGGCATCATTTTTTCGGGCCACGACGAGGGCGCTGATGGTCAGTTTGTTGGCGACCGCCTGTTCGAGGCTGAAGCCATGTTGGGGGTAGAAGGCGGATGATTCGATGTTGAACCCGCAACTGCTCACCAGATCGAGAAGCTTCGTGTCGGATTCGGGATTGAAGAGGTGATCCGGCGCCGGTGAATTGAGGGGAACGTGAATCAGCAGTTTTCCGGACGGGGTGAGGGCCTCGCGGAGAGCCCGCAAGGCACCTTTCGGATCCTCGAGGTGTTCGAGGACCTCCGAGAAGAGGATGCCATCAAATTGGTCGGTGCCGGAAGCGGCCTCATAGAGATCCTTCTTTCTCAGGCGGACATCTCGATGGACCCCGATTCTGTGCAGGCAGTCCTTCGTCTCGGTCAGGCTCGATTCACTGATGTCCCAGGCTTCGAGGGAGGCACATCTCGGATCGTTGGCGGGAAAGGAGAGCAGCAGACCATGTCCGGGTCCGATTTCCAGAAAGGAATACCCGTCGGGCAGGGTGGGAAGGAAGGAATGACGAAGGTAGTGGAGGGCGCTGGTGTGGTTGGGCCACCAAAGCTGGGTCATCAGAAGACCGCGCATGTAGGGCACCATGACCTCCGGACGGTCATAGACCTGGGCAAAGGCGTCCGCGAAGGTCTTCAGTCGATACTCCCCGCTGCGCCGAAACTCGAGTTCCTCCCGCAAAAAGGCATCGCAGATCCAATTGTAGCCCTCGCAGTAGCTTCGCAGGTCCTTGCCGGCAATTTTCAGGATCATTCCCGCGACTTCCTCAAGGAGGGCGACTTCTTCCGGAGTGCAGGCATCCATCCGGGTTCGCAGGGTGCGGGAGTACTGCGGACTGACTTCAAGTTGCAGGGTGTGTATCTGTTCCAATGCATTCATGTTTGATCAACTTAGTTTGAAATTGCCGTGATGAGTCGCTCCACGCCCTGGGGTGACAGTCCGAGGGCCGTGGCGCCGAGAGCGATATAGAATGTCGTGCAAAAGCACAACGTGGGACGTCCATACCAGGTCTTGGCAAATCTCTTGAACCAGGCCGGCCAGTGTTTCTTGAGGAGGGTGGCCAGCAGGACGCCAATGCCATTGTACAGTCCGAACAGCAGCATCCAGCCACTTGATCCATGCCACAACCCGATGAGCAGGAAGGAGACGATGATGCTGACCCCGATGACGACCTGCAACGGGACCCGGGGAAACCTCCTGGCCATCAACATCGAGAGAGGGGAGAAGACGATGTCCCGGGCGAGGTGGGACAAGGTCATGTGCCAGTGCCTCCAGAAATCGGAGGGATTGGTCTGCGAGAACGGGTGGGAGAAATTTTTCAGAATGGGCATGCCGATCATGCCTCCCAAGGCGATGCTGATGTCGTTGAAGCCGGAGAAGTTCAGGTAGATGTAAAAGAGGAAAAGAAGGGTGCAGATCGGGAAGGAGATCAGCTCCAAGTGTGATCCCATGGAGAGCAGGTAGGGGTAAGTGATCTGGTAGAGGGCCGGGCCGAGAAGCAGCACTTTGAAGAAACCGCCGCTCATGCGCAGAAAGGAATCGTCGAAACGGACCCGGTCGGCGGTTCCATGGAGCCATTGCATGTGGTGGGAATAGCTGTTGATGGGGCCGACGAAGAAGGTGAGGGGATTGAACAGAAAGCCCATGAAATCGAGGAAGGCGACGCGCCCGACCTTTTGCTGGATCATCTCCATTCCCAGGGAGCACAGTCGGAACATCGCGTAGGAGAGACCCAGGAGCTCCACGAAGTTGGAGCGCTTGAGGGGGACGAGGAGGAAAATGGGCAGGAGGACGAGACAGGAATAGAGATGTTTCCGTGGGACAAAGCGGCAGATCAGCCAAAAGAAGCAGGCCAGGACCGCGAAGCTGATGAGACTTCTGGTGGCGGCATAACCTCCGACATGCAGGTAGAGAGCGCTGCCCGCTGCAATCGAGGCCAGGGAGAGGATGCGGCTCCGGAAGCGCAGGGAGACGCCGCCCAGCACCCGGGCGGTTGCGGTGAAGACCAGCATGCCCAAGAGGATCTGGAGAACGTGGTCCATCAGAATCGCTCGTAGACCAAATTCACGTTTGTGGAGACGGCGCCGATGAACAGCGCACATGCCGCGAGGAACAAGTAGAGCAGGGCGAGGAGGATTTTCATGGAGTTGGGTCCAGTTTGCAGTGGTGGATGACGGCCGCGAGGCTGCGGCTGAAGAGCAGCGATCCCGATTCGTTGACGTGTCGGTAATCGTGAAAATAGTGGCGGCTGTCGTTGCGTGGCACCGCGGAGAAGAGGACCTCTTCCGGGATGGAAATGGTTTTGAATCCGTGTTTTGGATCAGGCGCGAAGACGACTTGTTCCTGGTATTCCTGCTCGGATTTGTAGCTGGACTTCGGCGTGTCTACGAACACGACCGTGACATTGTGCTTCCTTGCCTTGGCCGCGATCAGGTCACAGATGTAGGCTTGCCAGTCGTTTTGGGTGGGAACAATCCGGAGTCCGTGGCCCTCTGCGGGCACGGGGCCTGGTTGCAGGAACGAGTGCATGGGACGCTCCGCCAGCGTGATGGGCAGGCCGGCCGGGTAACCCTCGGGATGCGGTCCGGATTCCATGGTGCTCCGTTTCCTGCGCTGGTGGCCCTGGCGATCGACAATCTCCTGCTCCACGTATTGCTCATCGAGGGGAACCAATCGATTGATGAGGAGGCGGGGCATGATCAGGAGTTGCTCTCCATAAATTTGCAGGGCTCCCCGCACGGGCAGGCCCGAGGTGGTGGGGAGGTCCTGCCAGCGAAAGACATATTTCAGCGCGCTGTGGGGTCGATTCGACTGATCGGGCAGGCTGAAGTAGGCGACGTCACACGAGCGATGCTTCAGGAACTCGGCGAAGATCATGTAATCGAGCATCGGGCCATTCCAGTTGTGGCAGAGGTTGAGGACCTTCGGGTGGATGCCATCCGGGTTCAGCTTTCCAAGTGCGTCCTCCACCGCCAATGGTTCCACGGCGTCCCAAAGACCGGAGCTGCCGATGAAGACATGATCGACGTGGCCGGTCTCCTCGAAGAGGGCCTGCCTGTACCATTGAAACGGGCCGAAGCGGGGTTCGGCGATGGCGTAGTTGGCCTCGCGATCCGTCAGTGGAGGGAGGAAGAGGGGCGACAAGGCGTAGGTGAGCACCAGTCCGAGTTTCACCCGGAGGGAAGATCGGAACGGGGCCCCTTTCCTGAAGAGCTTCATTGGCCTTGAAGCGCGTCGATCTTCTCGATCAATTCCCCGACGTTTCTCAGGGAGGTTCCCTCGCCGATGGCGAAGCGGATGGAGAACTCGTTCTCGATCGCGAGGAGCAGGCGGATGTGCTGGAGACTGTCCCAGCCATCCACATCCTCGGCGGTCATCGTCTCCACGAGTTGAATCGATTCATCGCCGAAGACATCGTGAAAGATGCCTTCGAGGCGGGCCTTGGTTGTGTTTTTATCCGAACTCATGATGGTTGTTGGAGTATGGTGATGAAGTGTTTTTTTTGCTGGTAGCGGGCGATTTCCAGAGTCCACGCGCTGTCCTCTTCCGGTCCTTGTGCATCGGGAAGGGGCGAGAAGCCCATGGTGGGGAAGAACTCCGAGACCATCCCGTTTCGACCGGTGGGACTGAATCTGCCCCGGAGGCTGCTGACGCCCCGTGCTTCCGCGAGCGCGACCAAGGTGTTGAGCGCGGCGTCTTCGACCTGTCGCTTCAGGACGCGGCAGCTCATCAGCCAGGTGTCGATTTCCCAGATGCCTGGGTCATCCTCCCTGCAAATGATGACGCTGATGGTGCCGTTGTCTCCGAAGCGGTCGAGGAGCTTGACCTGGTAAGGAAAGCAATTGTGGTCTTCCACCATCTCCAGAACATCAGACACCGAATGCCTTCTGGTGGTCAGGTTGAATTGATTGGTCTTGTTGATCAGCTGGGTGACGCGATTGACATTCTGCGAATCAACCGTCTCGAAGGACATTTTCATTCCGAGGGAGGAGAGGAAGCCGTCGAGGTCTCCGGATTCGGAGAGGGCGTCCTGGCGGGCCTGATTGGCCTGGTACATTTCGGTGCGCTGGGAATCCTCCGCAGTGAATGAGACGGCCTCGAAGTAGCCGGCGGCGGACAGGACCTGGGCGTAGAAGGCCGGATTCTCTGGAAGTTCCGGGACCGAGACTTCGGGCATCTGCTGGCGGACAAGCTCCCGTTCGGCCGGATTGTCGTCCACAAACACGATGCTGTCGGTGCCAACGTTCAAGGTCTCGGCGATGAACCGCAGGTTTGAGACCTTGTCGGTCCAATTTGCAACGAAGACGGCGAAGTCGTCCAACCCAAGGGCCATGCCGTCGAGTTCGAGGAAGGCGTTGCGGGCGACGTCCTCATCGTTTTTCGAGACCACGGCAAGAATGACCCCCTGCTGCTTGTAGCGCAGGGCCAGCCGCTGAAGATCCAGGTGGGCTTCGCCGACCGGATCTCCCTGCCCGACGCGCACTCCTTCGAGCCCATCGTCGCCGATCACCCCGCTCCAGAGGGTGTTGTCGAGGTCCAGGGCGAGGACCTTTTTCGTCTTCCCGCGGATCGCGCCAAGCACCCTGGCCAGATGTTCGGTGACGATGGGGATGAAGATTTGGTCGAAGGGCAATCGGGCGGTGAACCATTGTCCCGGGTCGGTCCACCGGGAGAGTCCGATCAATTCCGCCAGTGCGGCGAGGTCGAAAAGGTAGTTTGGGCTCTCTGTGGTGATCTGGCGGATGGTTCGGTTGATCTCCTCGAGACAACGCCACGAGGTTCCCGGGATGGTCTGTTCCAAGCTGCCGGCGGGCTGCAGGGCGGGCTTTGGAATCGTGGAGATGAGGACCGGCGCTCCGGCATTCTCGTTGAAACCGCGCAAGGTGACCTCGATTTGTCTGATCGCCGCTGCCACCTCAGCCTGTTCTCTTTCAAGACATCCGGGGGATGTTTGTGGCAGAACGCTGTGATCGAGGAGGACCACCACCACATCGACCTTCGCCCGGGAAACACCGGAGGCCGGATCGATGGCCTCTTGCACGATTTGACCGAACTCCGCCTCATGCACCTCAAAGGAGTCCGTGGCGCAGGCAGGCTCCCCGCAGGGCGGGGGTGATCATCTGGGTGGTGGATGAGCCCACCATGGCGATGCGGAGAGCGGTGAGCTCCCGGAGCTGTTCCTTCGGTTCCGCGATCAGGTCGATGAGACGACTGAGACCGTGCAGTTGCACCTCGTTCAAGCGATGAGCCGCCAATGTTTGAAGATCGCGCGCCTGGAGGAGTTCCGGCTTGGCTTTCAGCGTGGTGAGCCGCGCCCGGAAATCGGCAGGCGCCTCCAGCAGCCAGGGGAGCTCTTCGATGGGATAATTGTTCACACCTGGATTGCTGAGTCCGCAGGGGTATGGAGAAGGCCGCTCCCTCCCGAATGGCCTGATCGTTTCACCCCCAAGCGGTGGCAGGGATGGGTGGTGCGAGATGGGGCGCCTGCCAGCGACCTGGCGATTTTTGGTTTGCCGGGCAACTGCCGGGAGCCTCTCTTCAGTCTCCAGAAGCGGACTGTGGAGTGGGGACAGGCCCCCGTCGGCATCCGGCGTTCCTCTTGCTGGTGGCTGGCCCTGTCCTGTTTACGGAACACTACCCATCTAGGATGATTGCATGGCAATAGTCGATGATAAACTTTTCCTAATAAAAGGCGCTTGTTCGCTTGGCCACTCTTATTTGCGGTCGGGGCCGGGGCCGGCGGATAATCTGTGCACCGCCCTCTATTGGAGGAGCTTGCGGGGGCGGTGGTGTGCGGGGACAAGCTGATCGTTCATAGGCTGAAGACTTGCAGGACCGGAGGAAACGAGCTATAAAGGCTGAAACAGCCGAAAAAGGAGGACTGAATGATTACTTTTACAGCGAACGACGCGAAAAACAAATTCGGGGAGGTCATCGACGCGGCTTTGCAAGGTCCCGTCTCGATCACCAAGCATAACCGTCCCTCCGTGGTGGTGATGTCCGATGCTCAATATCAGAGTTTGGCACACGCCAAACACAAGGAATTGAAGGCGGCGGTGGTGGCCGGATTTGACCAGCTCGACCGCGGGGAGTTTTCTCCCTACACGAATGAAGAAATTGCCGAGCGCGTGATTGCGCGAAAATTTGGTGAGGCAACTTAAGGATGGGGGAATATCGTCTCTCTCCGCTTGCGTCCGAGGATTTGGACGGCATTTACGACTACACCTTTGATGAGTGGGGCGTAGATCAGGTTCGTGTCTACCGCAGCCATGTTGAAAAAGCGCTGGAAGAGGTCACGCAAGACCCCATACGCTTGGGAAGCAAGGCGCGGGACGATCTTGTAAATGGGTGCCGCAACTACCGCGTGGAACACCATTACCTGTTCTATCGCATCCGGGGCGACCGCGTGGAAGTCGGCCGGGTTCTCCATGAGGCAATGAATTGGTTGTTTCCTGCTTGTCAGATGCGGAGGCGGAGATTGTCCTGATGCGGGTGGCGCAATCAACGTGGCTGCCCGCGAAATCCGATGAGCACGTCCCCAGTTATCGTCCCCGAGGCCGGAACGGCCCGTTCCGGTGCCCTGACCTCAGAATTTCTCGACGGGTTGCGGCACGGCTACAGCATGTCTGTTGCCGACCGGGCCTGCCACAACGCCGTCACCAACAGCGAGATCAACTCCCTCGCCCTGAATCGCGAGGTGGTGCGCGGGGAGGACGGTCACTTCAGCCATCGCATCAAGACCAAGGGGATCACCAACCAGCAGAAGACCGGGCGTTGCTGGATGTTTGCGGCGCTCAATGTCCTGCGGCCGCAGGTGATCCGCGATCACGGCATGGCGGAGTTCGAGTTTTCGACGGCCTATCTGCAGTTTTGGGACAAGTTGGAGCGGGCCAACCTCTTTCTGGAGTCGGTCATCGAATTGCGGGAGATGGACTACCTGGATCGGGAGTGGGAGGTGGTCAACAAGTGGGCGCTGCATGATGGGGGGTGGTGGAACTACGTCACGGACCTCGTTGAGAAGTACGGGGTGGTGCCGCGCGCTGTGATGCCCGAGACCCACGCCAGTTCCCATACCGAGACACTCAACGAGATCCTCGGTCGTTTGGTCCGCTCCCGTGCCGGGCGCATCCTGGACCGCTTCGCCGAGGGCGCCGGGATGGAGGAAATGCGGACGATGAAGAACGAGGCCCTGCGGGAGGTTTATCGCTTGCTTGTCCTGAATTTCGGCGAGCCGCCCACCGGGTTCGAGTGGCGTTACCGGCACACGAGGGTGCGGGACGAGAAGGACCCCGATGCGGAGATGCAGAACGTCGCAGAGGGGGATCTGACGGTTGCCGAGCGCCACACGCCCCGGTCCTTCTACGAACAGTATGTGGGGCGGCCGCTTTCCGATTTCGTCTGTCTCTACAACGATCCGAAGAACGAGCTGGACCGCCACTACGCCTTTGACCGCGCCCGGAACATCGTCGGCAGGGAGTGCATGCATTTTGTGAACATCGGGATGGAAGCGATGAAGGCGATTTCGATGGACTCCATTCTCGCCAATGAACCGCTCTGGTTCGCGGTGAACATGAGCTGCGACCAGTCCATGGAGCACGGTCTCATGGCGCATCAACTGCACGATTACGAGGCGCTCTTCGGGATCGATTTGAGCCTCGGCAAGGCAGACCGGACCCGCTTTCACGCAGGGGCCTCCAATCACGCCATGGCCCTCATGGGGGTTGATCTCGACTCCGCCGGAAAGCCCCGGAAATGGCTCGTCGAAAACAGTTGGGGGGAGGAGAAGGGGGATGCGGGGCGCTGGACCCTCCGCGACGACTGGTTCGACGAGCACGTTTACACCATCATCGTCCACAAGAGGCATGTGTCGGCGGAGATCCTGGCCCATTTCGAGGAGGAAGCGGTGGAGTTGCCCTCCTGGTATCCGGGTGCGGGGGGAGCCTCGTGAGAAGGTTGGGGGCGAAGGCTGCCTACTTCGCCGGCCCCACCGTCCCGCCATCGGCAAAGGTCGCCTTGGTCAGGGTCTGTTTCAGGTCCTCCCGACCGCGGCTGATGGCTGCCGCCCAGCGGGCGACGCGGCGGACCACCGGGCGCGAGTCCCAGTCGATGTGGGCGATTGTCGGGCGACACCAGGCGAAGGTGGGATCGGCGTCGGTGCAGATCAGGGAAACATCTTCGGGAACCCGGATGCCACGGCGGGCCAGGAACTGCTGGGTCGCGGCGAAGAGGAGGGCTTCGTCCACCAAGAGGGCGGTGGGCGGCGTGACCCGGAACAACGACTCCAGGATGGCTTGAAACCCCTGGGGGGTATCGTCCCAGTCCGGCAGGTTGTACCGGCCGGTCTGGACGCTCCGAGCTTCCAGCGCATCGAGGAAGGCGCGGGGGCCGCGTCCCGGCTCGGGGAGCCTGGACTCGGTTCGGCAGAGCATCACGATGCTCCGATGTCCGAGTTCAACCAGTCGATGGACCGCAGCGGTATAGGCCCCCGGCTTGTTTGGTTTCACCCCTGCGACGCGGATGCCCTGCTGGCGCCCGAACAAGGCGAAGGAGGGTTCGGGCTGCGCCGCAAACCACTCCAATACGGCGCGCGACCCCGCGGAGATCACCCAGGCGTCTGCGCTGGTGGATCGCACCATGCCCGCGACCCGCGTTACATCCATCTTGAGGTCGACGAGGGCCTTGTCGGGAATCACGAGGACATGTCCGGCCTCCTGGAGGGTGTGTCGCAGATTAATCATATAGTCCAGTTGGGCGGAGGCGGCGTCATACAGCATGAACCCCACCCGCTTGGGCACCACGGCATCGCGTGGGAGCGCAATTCGACGCCTGCGGCCGGAGCCTTGGACTTCGAGGATCCCTTCCTTTTCGAGCAGCAGTAGGGCCGCCTCCACCGTTTTGTGGTTGACCCCCAACCCGGTAGCCAGATGTTTCACGCCGGGCAGCAATCCGGTCAACTGCCCCTCGATGGCCTGCTGACGAAGGTGCGTCGCGACCTGCTCGGCGGCGGACTTCAGGTAAATCATTTCCATGTTGCTAAAACGACCCCCAAAAGGGAGTGCTTTCAACTATACGTTCGGCTTGTCCCCGGTGGGCGAGCAGGTCATTTGGGGCCCCTACATGAAAGTTGAGACCATAAAATTGATCAAAGGAAAGCCCATCGTGTCCATCTTGGCGGCATTCGCTGTCGCGGGACTGCTCGATCCGGGAGCCCGGGCTGCGGAGCCGGCGAAGGCGAAGGGGCCGCTCAAGGTCTATATTCTGGCCGGTCAGTCCAACATGGACGGACAAGCCCATATCCGGACGATCGATTTCCTTGGCGAGGACAAGGACCCGGCGGTGGCCGGCCTGCTCAAGGCCTTCAAGCCGGACGGCAAGACGTTCATGACCCGCGATGATGTCTGGGTCGCCAATGGCAGTCTTTACGAGAATCTGCAAACCGGATTCGGCGGGCGGCGAAATTACGACAACCTCGGGGAGTGCATCGGGCCGGAGTATGCCTTCGGCTATTACATGGGCGAGGCGCTTGACGAGCAGGTGCTGTTGATCAAGTTCGGACCCGGTGGCCAGAGCCTGGATATCAATTTCCGCCCCCCGAGCGCGGGCAAGACCGGCAACGAAAAGCTCGATGGCCTGATGCTCACCAAGGAGGTGGCGGACAAATGGAATGGGGGCCTGGTGGAGCCGGTGGTCGGGTTGCAGTACCGCAGCATGGTCCGCTACACCCACGCCACGCTGGAAAACCTCAAGAAGCACTTTCCGTCCTACAACGAGAGTGACGGCTATGAAGTCGCCGGTTTCGTCTGGTTCCAGGGATACAACGACATGTTCGATGAAGCGGGCCGCCAGCGATACGGCTCGAACCTCACCCACCTCATCAAGGACCTCCGCACCGAATTCAAGGCCCCCGACATGAAGGCGGTCGTCGGCGTGATGGGCGTCAACGGGGTGAAGAACGAGGCGAACCCGAAGCAGCGGGAAGTGCGCGACGGGCAGCGTTTCATCAATTCCGTGGCCGAGTTCAAAGGCAACGCCCGGGCCATTGAAACCGCCCCGCTGTGCCACCCGGACATCATCGCCCTCAGGACCGCCGGATGGCTCAACATGGACCGCGACCTGACGAAGGACCCGATCACTCCGGAAGAGCAGGCCATGCTCCAGCGCGCCACCTCCAACAAAGGTTTTCACTATTACGGGGAAGGCCGCTTTATGATTTTGACCGGCAAGGCCTTCGCCGACACCATGCTCGAACTCTCGGGCCTGGAGGGCAAGGTTGTGCCGCCCAAGCTTAACCACTTCCCTGCGCCCGGTGCCGACCCGGCGGCAAAATGATTCAGCAATCAACATTCCGATCAATCCAATAGATCCCATTAAACTTATGAAAATATCCACCACCATCCTCAAGCCCCTGCTCGCGGCGCTGCTGTCGGGCACACTTGCCAGCCATCTCCATGCCTGGGAACCCGGAGCCAAGGAGTTGGACGCCGCCATCAGTTCCGGCGATTTCGCCGGCTACCTGAGCAACGCCACCACTTGGCTCAACCAGAAAACACCGGCCGGATCGGCTCAAGGCGCTTTGGAAGCCCTTCCCAAGGATCCGGTTTTCCGGACTGTTCTGGACCAGCGCCATCTGATCGCCAAGACCGGCGCGGACAAGCTGAGCGCCTTTGCCAAGGCTGATCCTGACAATAAGGTGTTCCTGAGCTGGCTGATGAGCAGCGCCCCGATCATGGATCTCTATCTGGAGGCCCTTGTGCCGCTCGGCCTCGCGGCCCGCGAGGAGGACAAGTACACGCTCGACACGGCGGCGCTGGAGCTTTGGAAGAAGCTCCTCAAGGCCGATCCGGACGCCAAGGAGGGCATCTATCTGAAACTGGCGATTGCCACCGCGATCGCCCCTCCCGGCTCCGTGAACATCGGGGCCGGCAGCGCGGCCAAGCCGGCCGATCCCGTGGTCCGCTATAACCACTTCAAGACCGCGCACCAGAACAAGGAGCTCTGCCCGAGTTTCGACAATCTGGATGTCTGGGGCTACGCCCGGGTCGTGAGTTCGGGGGCCAGCGACGAGGACCTGGCCTGGGCGAGGAAGATGGTCCAGACCTTCCGGCCGGACCTTTTGGAGAAGGAGAGGGTTGTCAAATCGACCAGTCTGGTGTGGCGCAGGGCCGCGCCGCCGCAGTTCTATCCCAACGGTTACGTCAACTTCAAGAATGTGCTGGCAGGCGGTGGAAAATGCGGCCCCAAGTCCTCTTGGGGTGTGATGGTCAGCCAAGCCTTTGGCATTCCCGCGATCGGCGTGGGGCAACCGGCACATGCCTGTGTTGCTTATAAGGCGGCCCATCCGGAGATCGACCCCCAGCCCGGTGCCGCTTGGAAGGTGGACTACGGACGCGGGTGGCAGGTGTCGAAGCTCTTCGGGCTGAGCGGAGAGGACTTTCTCGCGGGTGCGGCGGAGCGGGATTATCCCGATGAATTCTCACAGGTGGAACACTTGCGCTGGCTTGCGGCCGCGCTGAGCCCGGCTGATCGCGCCGCTCCGGTGCTGGCGGCTTTGGAATCGATCCGTAAGTCGGTAGCCACGAAGATCGCGGCAGCGGCGGCAATCGTGCCGGAGAAGGAGGCCCCCAAGCCAGCGCCCGAGTTGGAGCCCCGTTCCCAGGAACCGATCAAAGCAGTTGATGGCGTCATCCATGTGGAGGCGGCGGGCTTTGCCAAAACCGGTGGACAGATTTCCTGGGGTGGCCAGAAGCCATACGTGGAGGTGTCTAAGTGCTACACGGGTGGCGAGCAGGTGTATTTTGAGCAGCAAATGAAAGAGCAGTGGGCGGACTACATCATCGATGTCCCCGAGTCAGGAACCTATGGCATTGTCATGAAGGCCGCCTGCGTCAACGAGGACCAGGCCCTTGAGGCCTGCGTGGGTGGCGAGGTGATCGCCACGGTGCCGATCCCCCTGGAGTTCGGTCTGTGGGCGGAAACGTCCCCCGTGGATTTGAAGCTCGAAAAGGGAGTGCAGACGTTGCGCATTCAGACTTCGACCAAACAACACATGCGGGGAATCTCCTTGCGGTGGTTTGAGCTGAGGAAAAAATAAAACCCAAACCAAGAGCAGGAAGCCCAAAGGCAAGTCCTGCTTGTTCGCCTTCCCCTTGGTGCCTCCCGTGTTGTCTTATGCGAGGGGTGCCGGGGCGCAAGGTTGACCGCCTGGCTTGAACTCCGGCACGGCTGGGAGGACCCGGACGGGGAACAAGACCGGCGACGGCAGGTGGGCCGCCTCGGACGGCGATCACCGCTACGCTTTCGGACGCATTACGCTGCTCCCGCTCATTATATCGGCAATCGCTCTCCGCCCGCCCCCTGAAAGACGGGTGCGAACCGCGCTCTCCCGCAGGTTCCCGGTTGACGTTCATCAGATCTCCTGCCCCGGGGGGATCGGGGATGAGACCTGCATGCAAGGGCAGATCAAAGTCAACGCCTCGGGACTGCTGATCCCGATTTTTCTTCCGCCGCAGTGGGGAGCGCCTATCCTTGAAGCACCAACCTTGAGCCGCCTGGTGAATTTTTTCCACTACTTCCCGTCCTCTTGTCGTTCCTGGCTCCCCGCCCTCCCGGTGCTCCTCACGGCGTGCCTTGGCAACGCGGCACCGGTGATTCCCGGGCTGCATGGCAAACACCCCTTGGACGAGAAGCAGAGCGGGGGCCTGTTGATCACCGAACTGCGCTGCGCCTCCTGCCACGAGGGGATGGACGCGGGTCGGATGAAAGCGGCGCCGGAGCTGGCCACGGTGGGATCACGGTTGACGCCGGAGTTCATCAAGCGGTTTATCGCAGATCCGGCAGCGGTGCATCCGGGGACGACGATGCCCGGTCTCTTGGGCGCGGAATCGGCGGAGAAACGCGAGGAGGTGGCGGAATCGATCACGGCGTACTTGATGTCGCGGAAGGCGGCCGCGCCGGTGGAAGTGCCGGATGGGGAAATCGATTCCTATGATGGGAAGGAACTGTTCCACCAGATCGGATGCGTGGCCTGTCACTCGCCCCGCGATGAGGCGGTCCGGGAGGTGATCCGCGAGGGGGTCGTCCCGCTCACCCATCTGCCGGGCAAATACCAGCCGAATGCCCTGGCCGCCTTTCTGCATGCCCCGCTGAAGGTGCGTCCTTCCGGGCGCATGCCGGACATGAAGCTCAGCAAGATGGAGGCGGCCTCGCTGGCCGCTTATCTGGAAGGCGCGCCGGCCCCCGCGGTGGATGGCGGGCCGGGCGATGCGAAACGGATCGAGGCCGGGAGAGTGGCCTTTCAGGAATACAACTGTGCGGCCTGCCACCAACCGGAGGAGCAGGGCTTTGCGGTGCGATCGCCGGGGCCGCCGCTGACGAAGCTCGACCCGGCCCGGGGGTGTTTGTCCGACGCGCCGGGTGCGGCACCTGACTTTCATCTCAGCGCAGCCCAAAAGAAGGCCATTCGGTTGGCGCTGCATGAGCCGGCCAGCGAGGCGACTTCCGGCGACCTGATCAAGATGCACCTGACCCGCATGAACTGCATCGCCTGTCACGTGCGCGATGACTTCGGCGGGGTGGCGCAGGACCTGGACAGCTATTTCCACTCCAGCCAGGAGGCGCTCGGGAACGAGTCCCGCATTCCACCGCCGCTGACGCTGGTCGGCGCGAAGCTGCGGCCGGAGTGGCTGAACGCGGTGCTCCATGACGGCCGGGTGGTGCGGCCCTACATGAAGACGCGCATGCCGCTGTTCGGCGAAGCCGGTCTGGCGGGGCTTTCCGACCTGTTCGCGGAGGTGGATCATCTGGACCCTGTCGAGTTGGCCGAGCCGGATCGGGAGTCCAGTCGGGTCATGCGGGAAGGGGCGGTGCGGCTCCTCGGGGACAAGGGGCTCAACTGCATCGCCTGTCACAACTACAACGGCAAGGATTCGCCGGGCATGAAGGGGATGGACCTGATGACCTCCTACCAGCGGCTGCAGCCGGCCTGGTTTGCCAACTTCATGAAGAACCCTGCGGCCTTCCGCCCCGGCATTCTCATGCCGAGTTACTGGCCGGACGGCAAGGCGGTGCAGACCGAAATTCTGGAAGGCGACACGGAGCTGCAGTTGCGGGCCCTGTGGTTCAATTTTTCCCTCGGACGATCGGCGGGTGATCCCTCGGGACTGCGCTCCGAGCCATCGAGCCTGGTGGTGACGGACACCACACGGACCTACCGGGGCCGGAGCGGAGTGGCGGGCTATCGCGGGATCGCGGTGGGATTTCCGGGGGGCATGAGCTACGCCTTCAACGCGCAGAACGGGGCACTCTCCGCGCTCTGGCAGGGTGAGTTCGTCAATGTCGGCTGGCAGGGGCAGGGGCCTGGGAATTTCAATCCGATTGGCCGCCCCGTGCAGTTGGCGCAGGATGTCGCGTTTCTGCAGGCGGTGGAACCTCCGGCGGGGTGGCCCTTGCTTCCGAAAACCAGCAAGGAACAGCCGGTAAATCCCGACCCCCTCTATCCACGCAACCACGGTTACGCCTTCCTGGGCTACTCACTGGATGCGGAGTCCATTCCGACCTTTCAATATCGCTGCGGACCGGTCGTGATCGAGGACAAGTCGGTCCCGCAAGGAGAGGCCGGGCCAAAACTCCTGCGACGCAGCTTCCACTTCACGAGCCCCGCGAAGGAGACGCTTTGGTTCCGTGCCCTGACCGGAACAATCGAGTCGGAATCCGCGACGGTGTTCAAGACCGCCGATCTCCGGCTGGCCATGAGCCCTGGAACGACCCTCTTGCGTGCCGCTTCGGAAGGGGAGCAGGAGTTGTTGATCGAAATTTCCCTTCCAAAAGGCGACTCCACCCTGACCATCGATTATGAATTGCTACGGTAAAGATTCGACACGCGCCTTCCTGTTGACCCTGTCCGTCGGCCTCTTGCTCGGCCTCTTGCTCGGCGGCGCGGGGATGGCGGAGGAGGTCGGGGATCGTTGGGGAACGGAAGACCAGGAGCGGGCCTACTATCGTATCGTGGAGGTGCCGATCCCGAAGGACCTCGTCATCGAGGCGGGGGCCTTCGAGACACTGCCGGATGGGCGGATCGCGGTGGGGACGCGTCACGGGGACATCTATTTCGTCTCCGGGGTGGATGAGGCCAAGCCGCAACCGGAATACCATCTGTTTGCCTCCGGCTTGGACGAGATTTTCGGCTTGGCCTGGAAGGACGGCGCGCTTTACGTCACGCAGAGTTGTGAACTGACCAGGGTCTCCGACCGCGACGGGGATGGCCGGGCGGATCGCTTTGAGGTGGTTTCCGACGCGTGGGGATACGGGACCTACCACGAATACGCCTTTGGTTCCAAATTTGATCCGGAGGGCAGCCTCTACGTCGCGCTTGGCTTGTCGAGTTCCTACCACTCGCAGCAGTTGTTTCGCGGCTGGGCCTTCAAGGTCACCCCCGAGGGCAAGAGCATCCCCATTGCCAGCGGCATGCGCAGTCCCGGCGGAATCGGATTCAATGAACACGGGGCGCTGTTCTACATCGAGAGCCAGGGACCGTGGAACTCGGCATGCAGCCTGAAGGCGGTGAAGGAGGGCGGCTTCATGGGGCATCCCATCAGCTACAACTGGTATGAGTTTGCGCCGAACATGGGCAAGGCACCGGCGGAGCCCAAGTCGGGCTCGCGCATCATCGTGGAAAAGGACAACATCCCGCAGTTGCAGCCCTACGCGGTGATTTTCCCCTACATTCGCATGGGCCGCTCCATCACCGGCTTCGAGGTCAACCGCACCAAGGGGAAGTTCGGCCCCTTTGAGAACCAGATCTTTCTCGGCGACTACACTCTCTCGATCCTGATGCGGGCCACCACCGAGGAGATCAACGGGGTCTGGCAGGGGGCCTGCTATCCGTTCCGGGAAGGGCTTTCCACCGGCATACTCAACAGCCATTTCACGCCGGGAGGCAACTTGCTCTGCGGCGGCACGAACCGCGGTTGGCCGGTGCGCGGGCTGAAGCCCTACGCCTTGCAGCGGGTCGAGTGGACCGGCCGGATGCCCTTCGAGATCGAGCGCATTTCGATTACCGCGGACGGGTTCCGCGTGAAGTTCACCAAACCGGTCGCGGCGGCCGAGGGTGGCAACCCCGCCTCCTACAAGGTGACGACCTTCACCCACATTTATCATGGGGCCTATGGAGGGCCGGAGGTCGATCAGACCGCCCCGGTGGTGCAGTCCGTGAAGCTCGCGGACGACGGCCTGAGCGCGACCCTTGTCCTCGACACCCTGACCAAGGGACACGTGCATGAGTTCGACCTCGGCGGCCTGCGGTCGCGGGACGGGGAGGAACTGCTGCACCACGACGCCTACTACACCGTCAACGAAGTGCCGGCTGTCGGGGGGGGAAATTAATGCTCGCTGGTAGGGGACGGTCACTCCGTGCTGTCCGGCGCTTGCCCGGTCGCGGGCCGGAATGCTGCGTGGATAGGAAAAGCGACGGATGGAATCGCGGGGCCTTCCCCGGGGCGGCGGTCGATCCACCGGACGGCACGGAGTGACCGTCCCCTACCGTTCCCTCTCGACGCCTGATTCTCGCCCTGCAACACTCTTGTCCACCATGAAACCGACGTCGCTTGCCCTCCTGCTGTTCGGACTATTCCCGGCCATGTCCCTCGCCGAGCCTTCCCCGCCCGCAACGGAAAGCCCGCTGTGGTTGACCTATCCCGGCGGAGAGGGGCCGGGGAAGGGGAAGCACATCGTCCTGATTACTGCCGATCAGGAATACCGGAGCGAGCAATCCTTGCCGATGCTGGCGGGGATCCTCTCCAAGCATCACGGCTTTGACTGCACGGTGCTCTTCGGGGTGAACGAGGAGGGATTGGTGGACCCCACCATGCCCGTGTATCCGGAAAAGGGGAAGGAGGCTGAGTTCAAGCACCACAACATCCCCGGCCTGGAGCACTCGGAGAAGGCCGACCTCCTCCTCTTCGTGACGCGTCTCCTGACCCTGCCGGATGAGCAGATGCAGCAAATCGTGACCTATTTGGACTCCGGCAAGCCGATCATCGGACTGCGCACCGCGAACCACGGATTCCGTGGGGCGCTGCCCTACAAGATCGACGGCAAGCAGGTGAACATCGGGGAGATTCTCGGCGGGAGTTTCATGGGGCACCATGGGAACTGGCACCGCGACTCAACCCGCGGCGACATCATTCCGGAAATGAAGGACCATCCCGTTTTGATCGGGGTGAAGGACCTCTGGGGGCCGTCCGATGTGTACCGCACCTTCAAGGAAGGCACCGGTCTGCCGGAGGGTTGCACCGCGCTGGTGATGGGCCAGCCATTGATCGGCCGGGAGCAGGGCGGGGAGACCAACCCCGAAAAGGAACCGTTGCCGGTGGTTTGGTTCAAGGACTGGAAGACGAGCGGGGGGAAGAAAGCCCGCGTCCTGCAATCCACCATGGGCAGCGCGAAGGATCTGGAGAACCCCGGCCTGCGCCGCCTCATTGTGAATGCCATCTATTGGGGGCTGAACATGGAGGACCAGATCAGTGCGGAACGCAGCGTGGACTACACCGGCGAGTACAAACCGCTGGTCAGCGGATTCGATTATGAGAACCTGGGCGTCGTCCCCCGTCCCCCCGCTGATTTCAGGGGAGCGACGCCAAGCGGGAGCGAGGACTGATTTTCAACCATGAGACCAAACCTGATGAGCATCTTGAGACGAATGAATGACTGTTGCCTTGGGCCCTTGGCCCGCCTTGGCGTGATGAGTGCCGTTCTGGGAGCGGGGCTGCTGGGAATACCGGCCAGGGGTGCCGAGCCTGCCAAGGTCGGATGGATTGAACCGGTGGAGCGGAAGATGGAGGGCTGGACGGTGCAGATCGATCCCGCCCTGCTCTCCGGAGAGCACAAGGAGGAGGGCGGACGCGCCCTGGAGATGTTGGAAAACCATCTGCAGCGCATTGCCATCCTTGTTCCGGAGAAGCCACTCGAAGGATTGCGGAAGGTGGGAATCTGGATCGAGTGGTCCCACCCGGAGTTGGGCAACATGCAGTATCATCCGGGCAAGGATTGGCTGGTGGGACGGGGGTATGATCCCCGCTTGGCGAAGATGGTGCACATCACCCAGGCCAGAAACCTCCTCTCCCGGGACCAGATGCTCAAGCATCCGGCCGTGGTCCTCCACGAGTTGGCCCATGGCTACCACGATCAGATTCTGGGGTTCGAGGATGCCGGCATTCTGAAAGCCTACCAGGCCGCCATGAAGGCGGGGATTTATGAGAAGGTGCTTCTCTTCACTGGCGATCAGGTCCGTCACTACGCGGCCACCGATCACAAGGAATACTTTGCCGAGACCACCGAGGCCTGGTTCTACCGCAATGACTTCTATCCCTTTGTCCGCGCCGAGCTGGAGATTCATGATCCGGCCGGGTATGCCGAGATGAAGCGGGTGTGGGGGCGGTGAATCCAGGGCATCAACGGGGATGAGGTGGGCAAGGAGGGATGGCTGACGCCTTTCGCTGACGGTGATGGATCGCGGTGCTGAAGGGTGTGGCGCGGGTGGTGTCGCCCCGGAGTGCGGAGGCTCGACTCCGTCCGGGAAGGGGGGGGCTTGACCCGTGTGGAGGAGAGGAGTTGGGCGCAATGATGGAGGTGTGGCGGGGAGGGTGGGGAGTTGATTGGGATGGTTGGGTGGACGTTGCGCCCCCGCGCGGTCAAGCCAGCCGCCGCCGGGCGGAGTCCCGTCGTCGCCTCCGGCTATGCCGGGGCACGGCAAGCCTCCTCACTCCGGGGGGCTCGGAGTGCGGGGAGTACTCGCGCCAGCGATTGAGTGGATTGGGGACGAGGACGGATTGCAAAAATTCTTTCCTGACCCCTTTTCTTACCCGATACTACTGACCACTTCTCTTACTACTGAGAGCCACCAAGCCACTACTCGACTGCGCATTAAAAAGATACAATGTCTTACCCCGTAAAATGAGAGCAGTAGATAAATCCGTATCTTTCTCATCAATGGGCTTCTCAAATAGCAAAATGAGCCCCTTCTTAACATACCAACGGCCATCCTCAACATCTTCCCATGCGCGGCAAGACCATGTCCCGTTCTTTCGGATGACGAATTTCACCTCCTCTTCCTCACCATCACTAAGGTAGCTTCCATGCCATTCTCCAAAGTAGGGCATCGGCTCTTCTGCCACATCACGCGCAACTGGCAGGGCGTGCCGTTGGAAACCCTTGAGGTGGTCGTGAACCTGATTGGTTCGACCACAACCGGCGAGGGCCTGGAAGTGCATGCGTGGCTGGACGGAAAAGCATACAAGAAGGGACGCAAAGTTACCGCAGAACAACTAGGTGAAATATCTATCAAGCGTAACAAATTTCATGGAGAATGGAATTACGAGATCCACCCGAACGTATGAGTGAATTCGGTAGTTTATTGTTTTGCAGGACCTAAGCAAAGCCTCTTTATCGTCGGCGTAAAGCAACGGAACGAAAAATATAACTGTAAACGTAATTAACTTTTTCACAATTTAAGGATTAAACTGCTAGCTTATTTGTTTAACTCCGAGACCGCTTCTCGTCTGAGTTCACATCCATATCGTTCATCATTTCGTCAATCATATTACACGCTGCGCTTTGATCCCAAAGCCCTTTCCAATCGGCGTTCATCTGGCCGTGAATCCACTCTAACCACGCATTGCCGCACTCATTTTTGGATTCCAGTCCGTGCCACGATAGCTGGCATTTTTTTCGTCCATGATAGTCATAACCTGTGACCCCGTCATTCCCCACGAACCCGGACAAGTTCAGCCCGCCCCCTTCTCTAATCGGATCCCTCGACGCCCAGCTCCCCGTTACAGGATCATAGTAACTGTACCCGTAAAAGAACAGACCCGATGCTGTTTTCGTAGGGGCAGGATCGATTTCCCGGCGTGGTTGTGGGGCTTGGAGGCAATTTGCCGGGTGCAATTTGTTAGGCTCCGCAAAAAATCCCCAGACGCGGTTTTTCGCGGTGGGGTGTACTTTTTCCTGGCGCGGATATGTGGTGGTGTAGCCTATTGGATCAGTGTCAAGCGTAGCGGCTTTGGGCAGCTGAAGGAAGGATGCTTTTCGCCTGTAACTCAGGTGTTTTCCGGACCTTTGGCGGCCGGGTGGGTGCGCTCGAGGCTTCCCGCTCGCAGGCCTCCTTGAAATGGGTGGCGACGACTGTTGTTTTGGGTCGGTTGGGGGTGCAGAGGCGTTTGCGACGGGGGCAACCTGGGCTTCAGTAGACGTCACCGCGAGGGCCGATCTGGAGAACCTCGAGGCATTCGTCGCCCTCGTCCATGAGGAGGTGAAAAATCGCCCGGTAACGACCGACGCGAAGGCGTAGACATCCACTCCATTCTCCTCCCAGTGCCTTCACGTTGGCATGGCTCAGCGGGTCCTCCAAGGCGGCGATACCACCGACCGCCGCCTTGACCTGCGCTTTGCGATCGGCGGGCATGCGGCGCAAGTAGCGCACGGCGTGGCGGTGATAGAAAACCGGTCTCATGCCTCCTCGGCTGGAACGAAGGCGTCGTGGTTGCGTGCCTTTGAATCGGCCAGGGCGTCGCGAAGTTCGCTCTGCTCGTCCTCATCGAGATCAAGTCCGTAGGTTTCGGTAAGCTCGACAAACTGTGCGTAAGGAATGAGCACCTCGCTGGGATTGCCTTCCTCGTCGAGGACGATCTTTTTGGTGATGGTCACGACGGCAGGATAACTCGGTCCGATCATATTGCGAGTCGGGGTTTTCGAGGTTCTCCTCGGGCTGGGACTCTGCTGACCCCTATCTTCGCTCATGATCGTCGCCCCGGAGTGCGGAGGCTGGACTCCTCCCGGGAAGGGCGGGGCTTGACCCGTGTGGAGGAGAGGAGCTGGGTGCGGTGATGGAGGTGTGGCTGGGAGGGTGGGGTGTGGCTGGAAGGGTGGAGAGGTGACTGGGATGGGCGAGTGGACGTTGCGCCCCCGCGCTGTCAAGCCAGCTGCCGCCGGGCGGTGTCGAGCCACCGCACTCCGGGGGCTCGATGATGGGGTGGGGCTGTGAGGGTGGAGGTGTGGCTGGGAGGGTGGGGAGGTGGTTCGTCCAGTTGGTGTCCTGGCTGTCTTCGGGCGGACCTTGGATTGCTTTATTTGTCGAAAATAACAGAAACCGTGGTCCGTTTTGGCACGTAGCCTGCCCGGCAGAACGCACCACTGCCCCGAATTTCGACAAACAGCATGAATACCCGCCGCGACTTTCTCCGCAACGCCTTCGTCACGATGGGAGGGCTTTCCCTGCCCGGGACCATCCCGATGCTCTCCGCCGGGCAGGCGGCTGGCAGCCCGCTGGGCGGTCCGGCTGGCAAGGCCCCGATGCGTTTCATTTTCATGCACCGGGGCAACGGCTTGTTCCCCAAGGTCATGGTGCCGCCCTCCTTTGGGCCGAAGGAGATGGAGTTGGAGAGCCGCAACGATGCCTATGTGGTGGACCTCGACGGCCATGAACTTCCGGAGTGGATGAGCCCGCTGGCGGCGCACAAGGAGAACCTGACCATTCTGCAGGGGCTTTCCGGAAAGATGTGCACCACCGGGCACCACTCGTGGTGCTCCTCGCTCGGGGTGTTCAAGGCGAATGAACGGCCCGGCTCGATCAAGTGGGCCACCGTCGATTTCGAGCTGGCGAAGCTCTTTCCCTCCCCGATGGAGCACATCGAGCTGGCCTGTTTCCCGACCGGTGGCGGCAACGCCCGTGGCAGTCTGGACGGCATTGCCAAGGGCTTCTCGGCCCGTGGCCCGCAGCAGGCCAACTACGCCTTCGGTTCGCCCAAGACGGCGGTGGACGAGATCTTCAAGTCGGTTTCGGCCAGCAAGGACGGCCAGGTCCGCTACCAACTCGAGCGCAAGGTGCTGGAGTTCGCGGCCGGACACCATGCGGAGATCGCAAGTCAGCTGGACGGCATCGAACGCCAGAAGGTCGGCAACTACGCCGGATCGATCGAGGACATCCGGGAGCGTAATCGGAAGATCGACCTGATGGCCGATGCGGTCCGTCGTCATGCGCCGAAACTCGACGCCAAATACCTCGCCGAGGACCTCACCACGCTGGACCGGCAGGTCGGCCACGCCGAGGTGCTGCTCTCCTCGCTGATCGCGGGACTGACCAATGTGGTGGCCTTCACGGTGGACGAGCTCGGTCACGAATACACCGGCATCCCGGGTCTCGAAGGGGAGAAGGTGAACATGCACGATGTGGGTCACGGCAAGGTCATTGGCGGCGTCGAGGCGCCCGAAATCAGGAAGCGCAGCGAGCACCATCACATGGAACTCGTGAACAGGATCGTCACCCGCCTGAAGAGCGTGCCCGAGGACGGGGGCACCATGTTCGACAACACCATGGTCTTCTATTTCCCCGACTCGGGGGAAACCCACCACAGCCAGGGCACGGAGTATCCGTTCGTGGTCATGGCGGGGAACAATGCGCGCCTCAACCTCGGCCGTCGTTACATCCGCCTGCCTTACTGGGGCCGGGAGGGTCACAAGACGCTCGGCAACTTTTACACCACCCTGCTCAACACCTTCGGGAATCCGATCAAGCACTACGGCGTGCTCGACCCGGCTCTCGTCGGGGACCAGACCGGACCGATCGCCCAGCTGATGGCCTGAGCCCCTTGTTCGTGACGATGAAAACGAGGGGATTCCGCGGCCACCTGCCTTTGCTTCTGGTATCCGCCGGACTTGCGGGGGCGCTGCCGACAGCGGCGGTCGCTGCGGTCGGTGAGGAGCTCGACGGGAAGTTCGTCCTGCCGGCGGCCGTGGAGGACATTTTGGTGGACCGCTGTCAGGACTGTCACGAGGACGGCACGGAGAAAGGCGACATCCGCCTCGATCATTTGTCCGCCCTCCCCCTCGACGCCCGGCTCGACCTGCTCAACAAGATGCAGGAGCAGGTTTATCTGGAGCAGATGCCTCCGCCGAAGAAGAACCAGCCCTCCGCAGAGGAGCGCCGGCAGCTGGTGGCGTGGCTGTCCAAGGAACTTCACTCCCACAAGGCCTCGACCCTGGAGGAAAAGCTTCGCTATCCGGCCTACGGGAACGCGGTCAGCCACGAGAAGCTCTTCAGTGGCGAGATCAAGGCGGCGGCCTACACCCCGGCCCGTCGTTGGCTGGTCAGCCCGCAGATTTTCGAACAGCGGGTGCTGGAGATCTTCGAGGCGCAGGACAACAGGAAGCCGGGCCACCTCTACGGAGTCTCCAATCCCTTCCTGCTGCCGGATGCCTCGGGCGTCCGCTACTATGACAACGGCGTTCTCGATGGCGGCCACCTTCTGGTGATGCTGACCAACGCCGATTGGATCTCCAAGAAGCAGATCCGCCCGGCGCAGGTGAAGAGCGGCGAAATCGGTGCGGATGAATACCCGGATCCGAAGGACCGATGGTCTCCAGGCAAGGCCCCGGAGGAATTCGAGGCGATCATCCTTCGCGAGCCACCTCCGACCCGGGAGCAGGTGGCTGCGGCGATCCGCAAGCAGTTTCAGCTCGTCCTCCGACGGGATCCCTCCGAGGCGGAGTTGACCAATTATCTGGAGCTCACGGGAGCCGCCATTCAGCTCGCCGGCAACACCGAAGGGCTCCGCCAGATGTTGCTCGCGGTGCTCTTGGAATCGGAGTTCCTCTACCGGCTTGAGTTTGGTGCGGGCGAAGCGGATGGGGATGGGCGCAGGATGCTGTCGCCCCGCGAGGCCACCTATGCGATCTCCTACGCGCTGGGGGACCGCGGTCCGGACCCCAAGCTGCTGGAGGCGGCCGAGCAGGGACACCTGGCCTCCCGGGCGGACTACAAGCGGGAGGTGGAGCGACTGCTGGCCGACCAGAACTACTACCGCGGCCAGATCGATCCGGGTCTGAACGGGAAGAACATGACGGCCTATGCGACCTCCCATCCCCGGATCGTGCGGTTCTTCCGCGAATTTTTCGGATACCCGATGGCAGTCAAGGTCTTCAAGGATGTGGAGCGCGGCGGCGGCGCCTATTCGAATCCGGAACGGGGGAGCCTCGGGGCGCCGGGCTTCCTGGTCAACGAGGCGGATCGCTTGGTGGATTTGTGCCTGCGCGAGGACCGGAATGTGTTCGAGAAGCTGCTGACCACCGATGAGTATTTCGTTTACCACAACAGGGACAACGAAGCGGGTCGTCAGATCATTGAGGAATGGCGGGAGGTCTATGAGAAGCTCAAGGACACCGACTGGAAGACTGATCCGGAGGGGGTCTATGCCGCGAACGAGGAGTTTTTGTCGGCCCGGAAGTCGGTGAATATTCCGGAGGGAAAATTCGTGCGACGCGAGTTCCTGCGGCACATGTATTTCTTTGAAGATTCGTTTGGGAAGGGGCGCACCCCCTTCACGACCATTTCCACCGCGCATGGATATGCCTACAATCATTCGCCACTCTACAGTCTGCCGCCCTCACCGCTCCGTGGCCGCTACGGGGGAGTTGAGAATCCGCGGTTCAAGGGATTGGACGACATGGAGCTCTGGGACTATCCGGTGGAGCAGCCGTTCAAGGTTGAGCATCGGAAGGGGATCCTCACCCACCCCGCCTGGCTGATCGCCCACTCGCACAACACCCACAACGATCCCGTCGCGCGTGGCAAGTGGGTCCGGGAGAAGCTGCTCGCCGACCGGGTGCCGGACGTGCCGATCACCGTGGACGCGCAGTTTCCCGAAGACCACCACAAGACGCTGCGCACGCGGCTCGAAATGGTCACCTTGGAGCCGGAGTGTTGGAAGTGCCACCAGGACATGAACCCGCTCGGCCTGCCCTTCGAGATCTACGACGACTTCGGCCGCTACCGGGTGGAGGAGCTGCTCGAGCACCCCGAAAATTTGATCGGCAAAGCCGGGGACACCCCGCTCTATAAAACGCTGCCGATCGACCCGAGGGGGGAGCTGGACGGGACCCGGGACCCGCAATTGGACGGCGAGGTGAGCGATGCGCTCGACCTGATTGACCGGCTTGCGAAGTCGGAGCGGGCGCGTCAGTCGATCATTCGGCATGCCTTCCGCTTCTTCATGGGACGCAACGAAATGCTCTCCGATTCGCAGACGCTCATCGACGCGGACCGGGCCTACCTCGAGAGCGGTGGCAGCTTCAAGGCGGTCATTGTCTCGCTGCTCAGCTCCGATTCCTTCCTGTTCCGCAAGAGGGGGGTGGAATCGGGTGTGTTGGGGAAGGTTGAGGGGAGTTGAGGGGGTTATCAGTTATCAGGGAAGAGGGAAGAGGAGAGGAGAGGAGGTGGGGGGGCAGGGGGTTCCGCGGAAGGGAGCTACATTTGACTTGCGAGGGGGAGAGGAGATTGGTGGGGTGGGGGATGATAAATTCGAATTTTGGGATGTGGATCCGGGGGATGGTGCTGGCGGTGATGGGGAGTTCGGTGGGGTTGGGGGAGATTGGGTTGCAGGTGCCGAAGGAGGCCCCGGTGGGATCGACGATGGAGGTGCGGTGGACGGACAAGGCGGCGAAGGGGCGGGGGGATGTGACGAAGGAGGATGGGTCGAAATTGGAGAAGGACGGATCGTATGGGTACGTGAGTCCGAAGGCGGAGGCGGTGGAGGTGACGGTGCCGAAGACGCCGGGGAGGTACGGGGTGGTCTTCAGTGAGCAGGGGAAGGGGTCGTCGGGGTTGGTGACCTTTGAGGCGACGGCGGTGACGGCGAGTGTGTCAGGTCCGGCGAAGGCGGCGATCGGGGAGACCGTCGAGGTGGAGTTTACGGGGCCGTCGTATGCGAAGGATTTGGTTTCCTTCGGGACGGCGGAGGGGGGCACGCTGAAGGGGGCGAGCTACAAGTATCCGTCGAATGAGAGGGATGGGACGCTGGCGCTACGGGCACCGATGGAGGCGGGGAGCTACACCCTGCTCTATTTGATGGGGGATGTGGTGTTGGCGAAGCAGGGGATCGAGGTGGGGGGGACGAGTGCGACGGTGAAGGCGGCGGCCACGGTGCAGGCGGGGGGTGTCTTGGAAGTGTTGTGGACGGGGCCGGACAATGAGGGAGATTTCGTGACGCTGCATGATGGGGCGGGAAAGCGGGTGTCGGGGCATAGCTATATGGGGAGCAGCAAGGGGGGGATTGTGAGTGTGGCGGTGCCGGAGGAGTTGGGGAAGTATGAGGTGGTGTATGTGACGGGCGGGGTGATTCTGGCGCGGCAGGGAGTGGAGGTGGTGCCGGTGTCGGCGACCTTGGAGGCGAAGGCGGAAGTGATGGCGGAGATGGCTTTTGAAGTGGCGTGGACCGGTCCGGGCAATCGGAATGACCGGATCGTGTTGGTCAAGATGGGGGAGGGGGAGTCGTTGGTGGGCTATACCTATTTGGATCCGGCCGAGGCGGTGGCGACAGTGGAAGCCCCGAAGGAGGCGGGGGAGTATGAGCTGCGGTATCGGACGGAGAAGGGGGAGGTGTTGGCGACGCGGCCGATCCGGGTGGTGCCGGCGCCGGAGAAGCCGGGTTTGCTGGAGGTGTTGACGAATCCGAAGGCGGAGCTGGGGGAGCACTCGGCGATTGAGGTGATCCTGGATGCCTCGGGGAGCATGTTGAAGCAACAGGATGGGAAGCGGCGGATCGAGATCGCGCGGGAGACCTTGATTTCGTTGATCACGGATACCATTCCGGAGGGGACGCCGTTCGCGTTGCGGGTGTTTGGCCACAAGGAGGCGGACAGCTGTCGGACGGATCTGGAGGTGCCGCTGTTGCCGCTGGATGTAGATCAGTTGACGCCGATCATCGGTGGGATCAACGCGGTGAATTTGGCGAAGACGCCGATTGCCGATTCGCTGACGGCGGTGGGGCAGGATTTGAAGGGAGTGACGGGGGAGCTGGTGGTGATTTTGTTGACGGACGGGGAGGAGACTTGTGGGGGGGATCCGGCGCTGGCGATTCGGGGGTTGCGGCTGCAGGGGACGGACATCCGGGTGAACATCGTGGGGTATGCGATCGATGATGAGGGATTGAAGCAGAGCTTTGAGAGTTGGGCGGCGTTGGGTGGAGGGCAGTATTTGAATGCGCCGAGTGGGGAAGAGTTGTCGAAGGCGCTGCGTCAGGCCTTGGCGGTGCCTTACAAGGTGTATCGGGGCGGGGAGTTCGTGGCGGAGGGAGTGAGCGGGGGTGCGGAGCACGAGTTGCCGGCGGGGGAGTATGAGGTGCGGTTTCGTCGGGATGGGAAAGCGCAGGTGAAGAAGGTTGGGGTGATTGCGGAGACGCGGGTGCAGGTGACGTTGCCGTAGGGCGCCTGCGGGGCGGTTGTTGGTTATCAGTTATCAGTTATCAGAGATTAGAGATTGGGAGAGAGCTTGGGGGGGCGGAGTAGGGAATGGGGAATTGAGGACTTGGCTTGCGACCCAGGCTTCGCCGGGAGCTACGCCGGGACAGGTGGAAACCAAGAGTGTTCGGCATGCATCGTGCTTTGAGACGCTGGCGGGTTGGCTTGGATGCAGGGTTGAATTTCCACGCACCAATTTCCAAATAGGTTCCAATCACCAGGTTCCAAATCAGAAAACGACTTGAAGGAGAGGCATCGTCTCG
>JAQCFL010000174.1 GCA_027619375.1 Verrucomicrobiota bacterium
CGCCTTGTTTCACCAACTCGGGGACTTGCCAGAGCCGGAATTCACCCACAGATTCTGCTGAAGAGCCAATTTTCCTCTGTTTCCCTAGTTGTAAGGGCCCTGCACTCAAGCCCCTTGGAATCGATGATTTTCGAGGGCGCGTTCGAGAATGATTCGTCTTAATCACGAGCCATTTGTGACGGGCGGTTTTTCATTCCCGGCTTTTGCAAGGGACTGCTATCGTGGGGACGACATGAGCGTGTATTGTTCTCCGGCGTTGTGGGCGCTTCTGGTTTCGTCGATGCTCGGAGTCTGTCGGGGAGAAGGTCCAGTTTCCGACGCGGCGGCGAAGGAGGCGCCGTTGGAAGCGATTCGAGTGAGCGACGACGGGAAGGGATTTGTTCGTGGTGCGGCGGCGACGAAGTTCGTGGTTTGGGGGGTCAACTACGATCACGACGGGGAGGGGAGATTGTTGGACGAGTATTGGGAGGACGAGTGGGAAACGGTGGTGGCGGACTTTCGGGAGATTAGGGAGCTCGGGGCGAACTGTGTGCGGATCCACCTTCAGTTTGGAATGTTCATGGAGGGGCCCGACAAGGCGCATGCTCCGGCGCTGGCGCGGTTGGCGAAGCTTGTGAAGCTGGCGGAGGAAACGCGGCTCTATCTCGATGTGACCGGGTTGGCCTGCTATCACAAGAAGAACATCCCGGCGTGGTATGATCGCCTGGGGGAGGAGGAGCGGTGGGCGGCGCAGGCGGTCTTTTGGGAGGCGGTGGCGAAGGTGGGCGCGGGGAGCCCGGCCGTCTTTTGCTACGATCTGATGAACGAGCCGATTCTTCCCGGCAAGGAAGCGGGTGGGGAATGGTTGGGGGGAGAACTAGGAGGCAAGTATTTCGTGCAGCGGATTTCCCTGGATCTCAAGGGGCGGACGCGGGAGGAGGTTGCGGAGGCGTGGGTGGTGCGGATGGTGGAGGCGATTCGCAAGGGGGACGAAGAGCACCTCATCACGGTCGGGGTGATCCCGTGGGTGTTCGCCTTTGGGGGAGGCAAGCCGCTGTTCCATGATCCCCAAGTCGGCAAGCGGCTCGACTTTGTGGCGGTGCATTTTTATCCGGAGAAGGGGGAGGTGGGGAAGGCGCTCGAGGCGTTGAAGGCGTATGAGCTTGGAAAGCCGCTGGTCATCGAGGAGATGTTTCCGCTGAAGTGCGGCGCGGGGGAGTTACTCGAGTTCGTGGATCAATCGGCGGGGCACGCGGATGGATGGATCAGCTTTTATTGGGGGCAGACGGCGGCGGAATTGCGGGGGAAGGAGAGTCCCTCGATGGGCGAAGCGATCACGGCGTCGTGGTTGGAGGCGTTTCAGGCCGCTTCCACGAAACGGTTGGAGAATTCGGATTGAGGGGGGCGGGACGCCAGTAGTGTTCGGCATGGATCGTGCTTTGACAAACTGTCGAGTGGGCTTGGACACAGGGTTGAATTTCCACGTGCCAATTTCCGAATAAGTTCCAATCACCAGGTTCCAAATCGGAAAACGAATCGAAGGAGAGGCATCGTCCCTGACTCGCATGGTTGTCATTCGCGATACTGGTTGATGAAGTGTGTTTCCGCGGTTGAGATTTGGTATTGGATTTGAAATTTATTTGGAAATTGTCGGTTGGAAATTCTAAAACGGTAACCTCGGCAAGAAGTGGTCACTCTTTCGCTGCGGGCTAGTGCCACTACCGCATTCACCATGCCGAACACTATTGGCGGGACGCCGGTGCTCCATTCGCCATTGGCCTTTCGTGGGTGGGGCTTCTTGGGTGGGGCTTCGACTTGATGGGGGGGAGGACTTGCTTGATTCACAGGCGGGACGCCTGTGCTCCTTTCGCCGTTGGCTTTTCGAGGGTGGGGCTTCGGCTTGATGAGGGGGGAGGACTTGCTTGATTCACAGGCGGGACGCCGCAGCCACGGGGGCTAGGTGCGTTTGGAGAGGACGGCCTTCTCGTAGTGCTGCACGTCGCTGAGCCAGGCGGCACCGACGGGGGAATCGTTGCGGCGGCAGAATTCGTCCCAGACCGCGCCGACGGGCATCGTTTTGGCCTCTTCCTGAAGGGCGAGGCGGGTGGTGTGGTCCCCGTTCAGCTCGGCCCTGCGAAGCTGCGCGGTGGGTTCGAGGAGACCGATGAGCAGGCCGCGCAGGGTGTTGCGGACCCCGATGGTCCAGGCCGCGACGCGGTTGATGGAGGCGTCAAAGAAATCGAGTCCGACGTGGACGCGGTCCTCGAAGTTGTTGGCGACGATCTCGCGGGTGATGGCGAGGAGTTCGTCGTTGAGGGTGACGACGTGATCGGAGTCCCAGCGCACGCCGCGGGAGACGTGGAGGAGGAGTTCGGGCAGGTAGAGGAGGCAGGCCGAGATTTTTTCGGAGATCACCTCGGTGGGATGGAAGTGGCCGGCGTCGAGGCAGAGGGCGATCTGCTTTTCGATGGCGTAGCCGAGGTAGAACTCGTGCGAACCGGTGACGTAGGCTTCCGAGCCGATGCCGAAGAGCTTTGATTCCACCGCATCGATGTTGTGGGGGGTGGGGATGGCGAGGATTTCGTCGAGGGCGGCCTTGAGGCGTTGGCGGGGGGCCAGGCGGTCGGCGGGGGTGTCCTTGTAGCCGTCGGGGATCCAGATGTTGGTGACCGCTTTGCTGCCGAGTTGCCGCCCCATGTCATTGGCGATGGCGCGGCT
Source organism: Verrucomicrobiota bacterium (assembly GCA_027619375.1). Classification (GTDB taxonomy): domain Bacteria; phylum Verrucomicrobiota; class Verrucomicrobiia; order Verrucomicrobiales; family Akkermansiaceae; genus JAPKDA01. The sequence goes on from JAQCFL010000174.1 coordinate 2,698, forward strand.
GGCCTGGCAGTGCTCGATCCAGAACTGGCGGATGGCGGCATCGGGCGAGGAGAGGGTGAAGCCGGCGTCGGCGAGGGGGTGGGAAAAGCAGGAGGGGTTGAAATCGAGGCCGAGGTGCCGGGCCTTGCACCAGTCGATCCAGCCCTGGAAGTGTCTGGTTTCGATCTCGTTGCGCTCCACCGGAGTGTCGGACTCGAGGTAGATGGCGTGGAGATTGAGGCGGTGGTTGCCGGGGATGAGAGAGAGGGCCTTCTCTAGGTCCTGCCTGAGTTCGTCCGGAGTGCGGGCCTTGCCGGGATGGTTGCCGGTGACGGCGAGGCCGGAGCCGAGTTGGCCATCGGGGTTTTCAAAGCCGCCGACATCGTCGCCCTGCCAGCAATGGATGGAGACGGGGATCTTCGCGAGCCGTTTGAGGGCGGCCTCGGTGTCCACGCCGAGGGCGGCGTAGAGGTCGTGCGCTTCGGAATACATCGACGGTGATTGGGTGCGCATGATGCGGGGGGAGGAGCGGCCTAGATTTCGACCTCGAGGTCGGTGGGCTCGAGTTTCTCAAAGCCGAGCCAGGGAGTGGCTCCCGCATACCAGACGATCATGCCGATGAGCATGATGGTCTTGGTGGTGTCGAGGGAATCGATCATGCCCATGAAGAGGAGTACGGGCGGGAGGATGGTGAGGGCGAGGCCGATGAGGGCACTGAATTTGAAAAGGTTTGGCATGGTGTGAGGAGGTCAGGCTTTGTTGGCGAATTTATTGAGGAGGAGGTAGAGGGTGGCGCTGCCGATCCAGCAGGGAATGACGAGGTAGGCGGCGAAGACGCCTTGAATTTCTGGAAGTTCCTTTCCTGAAATCAGCTCGTGGATCGGGTTTCGGAAGATGAAGTAGAGGCCGACGCCGACCGGGACGAGCCAGGAGACGAGGACGATCCAGTTGAAGGATGAATTGGTGCGGGTGGCGAGTTCGTCCTTCTTTTGTTTGCGCAGCACCCAGTAGTCCACGAAGAGGATGGCACCCATCGGTCCGAGGACCGTGCCGTAGGTGCCGACGAAGCCGAGGAGTTTGCCGGAGAGGTTGGGGAAGATGCCGGCCACCGTGGCGATGAGTCCGGCGACGAGGGTCATGGTGAAGCGCTTGGAGCCCGGGGCCATGCCCTGGAAGGCGAGTCCGGCGCGGTAAACGGTGGGGTTGGCGGTGGTCCAACCGGCCACCACCACGCAGATCATGCCGACCCAGCCCAGCGCATACCAGGCGAGGCGACCGGGGTCGGCCTGCACGGTGCCGGCCGAGTTGAGGGTCTCGGCGGGGTTGGTTTTGATGAGGGCGGCGAGAAGGAGGGCGGCGCAGATCCAGGCGACGTAGTGACCGAGGAACATGCCGATGGCGGGTGCCCAGCCGGAGGATTTGTCCTTGGCGAAGCGGAAGATGGAGAGGTCGGCCATGCCGAAGTGCATGGCGCCGTTGCAGAGCCAGGCGAAGACGACGATCTGCCAGAAGCCGAAGGTCTGCGCTCCGTTCTTCTCCTGCACGAAGCCGACCGCATCGGTCCAGAAGGCACCCTCCTTGAGGGCGGACAGGGAGGTGGCGTCCATCTGATAGAGGGCGACCAGTCCGCAGGCCACGAAGACCGCGATCATCCAGGGAGCGGCGACATTGGCGACGCGGGCCACCGTTTCGTATCCGCAGGCGGCGACGACCGCCATGACGGCGCCGACGATGAGGACGAGGACCGTGAAGGAGGGGGCGCCGAGTCCGAAGGTGGCTTCGGGCGTGTCGTAGAGGATGCCGAAGGGCACGCCGATGGCTGAAGCCGAAACGGTGACCATGCAACCGGCGAGGAAGCAGAAAAGGAGGCCGTTGATGACGTTGTAGAATTTCACCACGCTGCCCCCGGCGATGCGCTCGAGTTGGTAGTAGAGGGTCATGCGTTTGCTCATGGCGATGGGCACGACGAGGTAGCGCCAGGTGAGGACGGCGAGGAGGTTTCCGAGGAGGAGGCCGAGGAGGAGGTTTTGCAAACTGGCTCCCGCAGCGAGGAAGAGTGGCCCGATCATGAACTCGGTGCCGGCGGCGTGTTCACCGGCATACATGCCCCAGAATTTGCCGGGGCCCTTGAGGGCTTTGCCCGGCACGGCACTGCGTTCGTATTCGTTGCTGCTGGCGTGTTCTTGGTCGGACATGTGGGCGGAATGGTGGCTGGCCCGACAGGGGATCGGAGTGCGGACAAGTTTCGGGATCCATGGAGGGCAGGTCAAGAATTTAGGAAACGGTTCTTTATTTGAGGAGGGGCGGTGAAACTTCTTTCCTAGGAATGTTCTTGTGGATAGAAGGCGGGATATGGCGAGGAAGCAGATTCGGCTGAAGGATGTGGCGGAGAAAGCGGGGGTGGCGGTGAACACGGCCTCGACCATTTTGAATCGGCGGCCGAATTCCTGGGCCTCGAAGGCGACGGAGGAGCGGGTCTTTGCGGCGGCCAAGTCACTGGGGTATCGGCCGAACCGCGCGGCGGTGGCCTTGCAGTCGGGACGCTTCCATACCATCGGCTTGCTGATCGCGGACATGCACAATCCCTACTTCACGCATTTCGCGGCGGTGCTGGGCAAGACGGTGGAGGCGCGGGGGTATAATTTGATCATCGAGAACTGGCGCACCGACCTGGTGCGGGAGAAGAAGTTGTTGGAGGACTTCGTGCATCGCAACGTGGACGGGGTGGCGGCCTTCATGAGTGACGTGGATGAGCACCGCGAGTTTTTGGAGACGCAGGGCAAGCTGGGATTCCCGATGGTGGCGCTGGCCATGCCGACTGCGGGGGCGGTGCCGGTGGACATGGTCGTGCCGAACTTCGAGACCGGACTGCGTGAGGCGGCGGGAACCTTGTATGAGTTGGGGCATCGGCGCTTCTCGTTTCTCTCGGCGCGGTCGAAAGGGCAGCGGGTCGGAAAGCGCCCGGCGATCTTTCAGGCCATCATCGGCGAACTGCCGGGGAGTGAGGTGGAGGTGGTGGAGTGTGGGCCGTCGGTGGAGGAGGCGCGGGAAGTGGCGCAGCGGATTTTGGTCGGGCCGAACCGTCCGACGGCGGTGGTGGCCCTGAATGATTACACGGCGATCGGAGTGATGCGGGCCGCGAAGGATCTGAAGTTGTCCGTGCCGGAGGATCTCTCGGTGGTGGGGATCGACGGGGTGCCGCTGGCCAATCACCTGACCGTCTCGCTTTCCACGGTGGCGCAACCGCACGAGGACATGGTGGCGAAGACCGTGGAGTTGCTCCTGGCGCGGATCGAGAGTGAGGGGGAGGACGAGTTGCCGCCGCAGCGGGTGGAGTTTGCGACCCGATTCATCCTGCGGGAATCGGTGGGGCCAGTGCGCTGAGTGCGGCTTGTTTCCCGGAAGGGGATTTCTGGTCCTGCTTTGGCCGTTGGGGGACAGGAATGTCCCCCCTCCGTTTGGGCGCTTTCCTCCATGGCGTGCCGATGAGGTCGGCCTCGACATCGTCGAGCCCGAAGGCGCTTGGGGAAGATGAGGGGGAGGATGGAGTCAAAGCTGGCTATCCCGGCGGCCCGGTCTAGACTCAGGCTGATGAAAGAGGTGAGGATCATCAATCTCGATGACCCGGTCGGCAAGACCGTCGGTCGTCGTCGGCCGCCGAACCCGCTCTGCGCCAAGGCGTTCACGGTTCAGCGTTCAAAGGAGTGGCAGGAAGCGTTGCCGGTGAGATTTCCCCCCAAAGGAGTCTTTCGGTTCAAAACCCACGAAGAAGCCGATCTATGGATGAGGGAGAATACCCGGGTGAGAACGAGTTGATCTCTCGTGCGCCCACTCCACAGGACCTTGCGGATCTCTGCCGGCTATTGAACGCCTCGGGCACCCGCTACATCGTGGTGGGGGGATTTGCGATTCGCGGAGCGGGGTATGGCCGGGAAACCATGGACCTTGATCTCGTTGTCGCCACCGATCCCGAGAACGAAGCGAAGGTCTATAAGGCGCTCGAATCGCTGCCGGACAAAGCGGTCCTCGAACTGGAACCCGGCGAGATCGCGAACTATACCGTTGTGCGGGTGGGCGATGAGATTTGCGTTGACCTCATGGCCTCCGCCGGGGGGATCGCTTATGAGGAAGCATCCAAGGACCAGATCATCCGCGAGGTCGATGGGGTGCCCATCCCCTTTGCCTCACCCCGCCTGCTCTACCGCATGAAGGAGAATACCCACCGCGAAAAAGACCGCGCGGACCTCCAGTTCCTCCGGGAGAACTATGCGGAGGAGATATTCGGGTAGGCTGGGGACGTTTGGGGATCGCTTCCCGTGAGGCGGGGTTCACTTGATTAGGCGGCGTTGCCGCGCTTCCTCCTTTCGCCGTTCGGCTTCCTCCATCGCTTCACGCTTCACGCTTCACGCTTCACGCTTCCGCCGTGCACGCCCGGCATCCTCCCGATCATTTCGCGAATGCCCGCTCTCATTGCCCGATCCCAGCTTCGTTGAGGTGGATGTAGTGAACGAGGCTCGTGAGATAGTCTCCCTCCTCCACCAGGATCGCCTTGTAGCGCCCTCCGAACAAATGACCCCAGAGTCGGTGGCGCACATTGAATCGTTGCGTCCAGGTGCTCTGAAACCATGTCATCCCGGCGACAAGATTCGGTTCCGGGGTCTTGAAGAGAAAATGGTAGTGGTTGTTCATCAACGCCCACGCATAGACCGCCCAACCGCTACTCTCCACAACCTCCGCGAAGGTGTCTTCGAATCGTTGTCGGTCCCTGTCGTCGTGGACGATGTCCTCCCGCCGATCCCCCCGGCAATGACATGATAAATAGCCCCCTCATACTCGATGCGTCGCTGCCGGGCCATGGCCCGATAGAACTGGGAGCGAGGCAAAATGTCAAATAGTTTGGCCTGACCCCTTTCGCGACGTGACCCCTTTGTAACAGTTTAGCTGATTTCAGGGTGGGTTTGTTCGGTTTCTCGGCGGTATTTCGCTTTTCACGATATT
>JAQCFL010000175.1 GCA_027619375.1 Verrucomicrobiota bacterium
GCCGGTCTGTGACCGGCCCCACTGCCCCGATCTTCATTCCGGCCAATCCCCCTTCCCTCTCCGAACTCCGGTCTCTGACTTCTGACTTCTGGTCTCTGAACACTGAACCCTGAACCCTGAACACTGAACACTGAACACCCCCCTCTCACCCCAACCTCGCCAAAAACTCCACATTCCCATCCGTCCCCGTGATCGGCGACACCATCACCCCCCGCCATTCCCGCCCCGCCTCCGCCACAAACCGCCGGATCTTCTCCACCGCCTTCTCGTGCAACGCCGCCTCCCGCACGATCCCGCCCTTCCCCACCTCTCCCTTCGACAACTCGAACTGCGGCTTGATCAAACACACCACCTCCCCCCCTTCCTCCAACACCCCGAACACCGCCGGCAGCACCTTCGTCAGCGAAATAAACGACAAATCCATCACCGCCAGCCGCACCCGCTCCCCGAGATCTGCTTCTGTGAGATGCCGCGCATTGAATTGCTCGCGCGACACCACCCGCTCATCCGACCGAATCTTCCACGCCAGTTGATTCGTCCCCACATCGATCGCATGCACCCGCGCCGCGCCGCGCTGCAACAAACAATCCGTAAACCCTCCCGTCGAGGCCCCCACATCCAGACAAACCCATCCCGTCGGATCGATCCCGAACTCCTCCAGCGCCCCCTCCATCTTGAACCCACCACGCCCCACATACTTCGGCCGCTCCAGCACCTGCAGATCCGCGTCCGTCGCCACCTTCACACTCGGCTTCGCGACCCGCTCCGTGCCATTCATCACCTCCCCGGCCATGATCAACCGCTTGGCCTGCTCCCGCGAGTCACACAGACCCCGCGCCACCAGCAACACATCCACCCGTTCCGTCTTCGCCATCGCGCTTCAGCGTTTGCCCACCAATTTCGAGGCATTGACCGCATCAATAAACTGCCGCAGCCGTCCGAAGTCCCGCCGCCGATGACGAAACACGATCCGCCCCAGCGGAATCAACTCGGGTTCATCACTTTCCTCCTCCAACGGACCTCGCTGCTCGATCTTGCCCGACTTCACGATGTCCGCGAACTCCTCGTTCAAGGCCGCCATCCCCTCCTCCGTCACCTTCCCGCAAACGCGCAATACGATCTTGTCCCCCACGTAGCGGTAGGAATGGAAGACCTTGTAGAACCCCGTGATCTCCGCCACGGCCTCCTCGATGTCGTCGGTCACCTTGAAGAGCGCGAAGTCACACTCCGAAATCAGCCCCAACCGCGCCAGGTGCTCCCGCACGAACTGCGCCCAGAACTTCCAATACTTCCCGCCCTTCGCATCAACACACACCACCGGATAAATCGAGGCCTTCCCGGTCTGGATCAGGGTCAGCGCCTCGAACATCTCGTCCATCGTCCCGAACCCGCCCGGGAATCCCACCGACGCATCCGCCTCCTTCACGAAGGACAGCTTCCGCGTGAAGAAATAGTTGAAGTTCACCAACTTCGGATCCCCCGCAATGAACTCGTTCGCCGACGACTCGAAAGGCAGGGTGATGTTCAACCCGAAGCTGTCCTCCCGACCGGCCCCCTCGTTCCCCGCCGCCATGATCCCCGGCCCCGCCCCCGTGATGGTCATGAAGCCCTCCTCCCGCATCCGATGTGCAAAGGCCACCGCCGCCTGATACTCCCCGTCCTCCGGCTTGGTCCGCGCCGAGCCGAACACCGCCACCTTCCGGCAGTTCCGATACGGATGAAACACCTCCTGCGCCTCCCGCATCTCCTTCAGGGCTCGGTTGATCAACTTGAACTCCCCGTTCGTCACCGCCCCCCGCGAAATGCGCACCGCCGAGATGATCATTTCCGCCAGCAGACAGGGCTCGCCCACCCCGGAAATCTCATTCGCCAAGGCCATGATCTGGTCGTCCAACCGCTTCTCCCCGGTCGATCCCACATAGGCGCAGGACATCGACGGTATCATCCCGCCGGTGAAATCGCGCTCCTGGGGCACCTTCGTGGGCTTCACATGCTGACTCATGCCCCCGAGTATCGCCCAAGTTGTTAGGATGGCAATGCAGCCCTTGAATTTTCGCCCTCTGCGGCATCTTGCCACTTGAATCCCGCCGCCTCCCCCACCACCTTCGCCCCGTGTCCCGCCCCAATACAGACGACCTCCGCATCGCCGGCATCAATCCCCTGATCTCCCCTGCTGTCCTCTCCTACTACCTCCCCATCACCGACACCGCCGCCGATCTCGTCGCCACCACCCGGCAGGCCGCCGAGGACATCCTCCTCGGAAAGGACGACCGCCTCCTCGTTGTGGTCGGCCCCTGCTCCATCCACGATCCCGAGGCCGCCCTCGACTACGGCAAACTCCTCAAGACCGCCGCCGACCAATACAAGGACGACCTCCTCGTCATCATGCGCGTCTATTTCGAGAAACCCCGCACCACCGTCGGCTGGAAGGGACTCATCAACGACCCCCACCTCGACAATTCCTTCGACATCAACCGCGGCCTCCGCGTGGCCCGCGAACTCCTCCTCAAGCTCACCGACCTCGGCGTCCCCGCCGGCACCGAGTTCCTCGACACCATCTCCCCCCAATACATCGCCGACCTCATCACCTGGGGCGCCATCGGGGCCCGCACCACCGAGTCCCAGATCCACCGCGAACTCGCCTCCGGTCTCTCCATGCCCGTCGGCTTCAAAAACGGCACCGGCGGCTCCATTCAGATCGCCCTCGATGCCATCGGCGCCTCCCGCAGCTCCCACCACTTCCTTTCCGTCACCAAACAGGGCGTCTCCGCCATCGTCACCACTTCCGGCAACCCCGCCTCCCACCTCATCCTCCGCGGCAGCGGCAAGGGCCCCAACTACGACGCCGGCAGTATCGCCGAGGTCACCGCGTCCCTCACCAAGCACAATCTCCCCACCCAGCTCATGATCGACTGCTCCCACGGCAACTCCAGCAAGGACCACCGCAACCAACCTCTCGTCGCCACCGACCTTTGCGGCCAGATCGCTGCCGGCAACAAGGCCATCGCCGCCGTCATGATCGAGTCCAACCTCGTCGAGGGAAATCAGAAGCTCGACGCCGACCTCTCCAAACTCACCCGCGGCCAATCCGTCACCGACGCCTGCATCGACTGGCCCGCCACCGAACAAGTCCTCGCCGACCTCGCCACCGCCATCCAACACCGCCGCGCCTAACCGTGGCGGCGGTTTCCAACCGCCCCGCCGATCACCGTCCTCCTCAATCCAAAAACACGATCTTCCCCGAAGCCCCCTTCGCCTCGGCTTCCGCGAGGGCCTGCTTCTCATGCTGCTCCGGCGAGCAGGACGATCCGGTCGGCGCATCCGCTTCCGCATCGACCGCCTCCACCACCCCATTCTTCACCATCCAAGCCTCCACCTCATCCCCGCTCACATCCGCCAGCATCGTCCCATTCACCTCCACACAGGGCGACAACGGCTGACCCGTCTTCTGCTCCATCTCCCAGCGAAAGGCCGGATTGGCGATGATGTCCTTCTCCTCGAACTGCAGGTCATACTTCCGCATCATGGCGCGAACGCCCTCGCTCCAACCGCAGTAAGTCTTCAGGTAACAGGTGATCTTGGGGCTCTCGTTGCTCATATCGACGGAAAATACCCCCTCTTCCCCCAATCTCAAGCCCTCATCCGGCCACCCTCCCGCTTCCCCCCGGAATGCCGGTCCTACCAAGTCGCGGGAAATTCGGGCTCATGCCCGTCCGTCCCCGCCAAGGAACAGGTCATCGCCAGAAATCCCGGCTCCGGAATGGTCGCCGAATAGGCATACGTCCCATGTCCCGGACACTCCGGGGCCCGCTCCAGAAACTTCCCCGGACCGATCAAATCCGCAGCGAAATCATAGGTCTCCCCCCCGTCCAACCGATTGAAGTTCTGAAACGACCGCGCCGACTGCTGCGCATTCCTCAGGTTCATAATGCATCCCGACCGATCCGCCCCCCGCTTGTAGGCCCGCGTTCCCACAAAGAGAATCGCGATCAACGCCAACAGAACCAGAATGACCACGGTCAACTCAATGAGCGTCATCCCGCGGCCCTGGGATCGGAGAGATTGATTATTCTTCATAATGCGTAAGTATGCAGCAAGTCAGGCATTCTACCCCCATCCACCCGCCAACACCAGCCCATTCCCCCCCGCCGCCTTTTCCCGACTTCCCATCATTCCTCCAATAACCCTTCCCCCATGACCCGCCCTCGCATCCTCATCAACTTCGCCATCACCGCCGATGGCAAGACCTCCACGCGGTCCAAGGACCCCGCCCACTTCACCTCCAAGCTCGACCTGCATCGTCTCCTCGAGATCCGCAAACAAGCCGACGCCATCCTCGTCGGCCGCGGCACCCTCGAAGCGGACGCCATGTCCATGACCATCCCCGCCGAACTCAAACCGGCCAGACAACCCCTGCGCTGCATCGTCTCCCGCAGCGGCACCTTCGACCTCAGCCACAAGGTCTTCAACTCGCAGGGCGGCACCGTCCATCTCCTCGTCACCGATCCTCCCGCCGACTACAACCCCCTCCCCTACGAATCCGCCGGAGCCGTCGTCCACCAATGCCCCCTCCCTGATTTCCTCCACCGCCTCCGCACCGAATACAACATCGCCACCCTCCTCTGCGAAGGGGGAGGCTCCCTCGTCCGCGCCCTCGCCGAGATCGATGCCATCGACGAAGCCAATCTCACCTGGGCCGCCCACACCATCTTCGGCGGGTCCGAAGCCCCCACCATCACCGGTGCCCTCGGCCCCCACTTCCCGACCACCCTCCACTTCGCCCTCACCCACTTCGAGCCCCTCGACAACGGCGAGTGCTTCCTCACCTACGAACGCCTCCGCGCCTCCACCAAACCGTAGCTGCCTCCGTCACCCGTGGCTGTCGGCGTCCCGCCGCAGGCCGTCCCCCCGGCGTCCCGCCGGGGTTCACCGCCAAACCAATCCCCACACGCCTCCACCAAACCCACCAGCGCCACCTACCGCTCCCCTTCCGAAAACTCTGCGCACCCCCCAAAATCACTCGTGATCCGGCGTCCCGTCCCCATCAGGATCATGCGCCACCGGCGCCTTCTCCTCATCCCCGGCTCCCTCACCCCCCGCACCTTCATGCCCCGACCCTTCTCCCGCATGCTCCTCATGAGCCCCTTCCTCACCGTGCTCCTCAAACAAGCGCTTCGTGCCCTTCTCGGTCAGGTTCCCGTCCTCATCCTTCACATCCTCCCAAGAATGGCGCTCACAGGCACCGAGGGCAAAGGCAAAGGCGGCGACGGACAGGCAGAGGAATTTCATGACGCCCCCTAGGTAGCGATTGCCGCCCCCCTGACCAGTCAAAACTCGCCCCGAAACACACATCGCGCGGTGGGCGTTTCAAAGATCACAATCTCACAAAGTCCCGGCAAATCCGGCTCCAGCCGCGTCCAGAACCACGCCGCCATCAGCTCGATGGTGGGACTCTCCAGCCCCTCGATGTCGTTCAAATACCCATGATCCAGCTGCTCCAGCAGCGGGGCCATGGCATCCGAGATCCGCTTGTGGTCATAGACCCAGCCGATCTCCGCATCGACCTCCCCCTCCACCGCGATCTCCACCTTGAAGCTGTGCCCGTGCATCTGCCGGCACTTGTGCCCCTCCGGCAAACTCGGAAGTGTATGGGCCGCCTCAAACCGGAACTCCTTGACCAATCGCGCTCGCATCTGGACCACAGCAAACCACGCCGCCCCCCGCTTGACAAGCCGCGGCCACCCGCCAAACGCCAGCCCCCACAAGCACCAAAAGCGCAGCGCCCTCCGCGAAACCAGCCCCCCATCCCACTCCTTCCCCACCAAATATTCGTTCTGTTCATCGCGTCAATTCTGACCGAAAAGCCTGCAGCTCATGAGCAACCGCATCGATGACACCTTTGCCCGCCTGCAGGCGGCCGGACAGAAAGCCTTCATCGCCTATGTCACCGCCGGCGACCCCGACATGGACCGCTCCCTCGAGATCGTCCGCGGCCTCGCCGACGCCGGCGCCGACATCATCGAACTCGGCATGCCCTTCTCCGATCCCCTCGCCGACGGCATCGTCAACCAACTCGCCGCCGACCGCGCCCTCAAGGCCGGCGCCAACACCAGCAAGGTCCTCGACCTCATCCGCCGCTTCCGCGAAACCCACCAGACCCCCATCGTCCTCTACGCCTACCTCAACCCCATCATCACCTACGGCTGGGACAAATTCCATGTCGATGCCGCCGCGGCCGGCGTCGATGGCATCCTCCCCCTCGATCTCCCCCCCGACGAAGCCGCCATGCACCCCGAGATGGCGAGCACCCACGGGCTCCACTCCATCCACCTCATCGCCCCCACCACGCCGGCCGAACGCGTGAAACTTCTCGCGGAAAAGGCGACCGGGTTTATTTACGCCCTTTCCCGCACCGGCGTCACCGGCGCGCACGGCGCCCCCTCCGACACCATCGGCGAAACCGTGGCCCGCATCCGGGTCCATGCCAGCGCCCCGGTCTGCGTCGGATTCGGCATCAACACCCCCGCGCAAGCCGCCCAGGTCGCCGCCCACTGCGACGGCATCATCGTCGGCTCCGCCATCGTCAAACAGATCGAAGCCAACGCCACCTCCCCCGACGTCGCCGCCAAGGTCGTCGCCTTCACCACCCCCCTCATCCAAGCCATCCGCTGATCGTGGCGGCGGTTTCCAACCGCCAAGCCGACCCCGCCCATTGACGAATCCCCCTTCCCGCATTACAGCCTCCCCACGCCCATGCGCCTCACTTTCACCAAAATGAACGGAGCGGGAAACGACTTCGTCATGATCGACAATCGCGACCTCTCCTTGTCTCTCAGCAAAGAGCAGATCGCCCTCATCTGTGACCGCCACCGCGGCGTCGGCGCCGATGGACTCCTCGCCGCCGAACCCGCCGAGAACGGCGCGGACTTCAAATTCCGCTACTACAACGCCGACGGCGGCGAAGCCGAAATGTGCGGCAACGGAGCCCGCTGCTTCGGACGCTACACCGCCCGCCTTCTCGACGCCCCCCAGGACCGCATCACCTTCGAAACCATCGCCGGCACCCTCGCCGCAGAGTTCATCGGCGACCAGGTCCGCATCGCCATGTCCGACCCCGTCGGCCTGGAGCTCAACTCCCCCGCCACCGTCGAGGGCCTCGCCGCCCCCATCCATTCCCTCAACACCGGCGTCCCCCACGCCGTCGCCTTCCTCGAAGACCTCGCCGCAGTCGATGTCGTGAAAATCGGCGCAGCCATCCGCTACCACAATCACTTCCAACCAAACGGCACCAACGCCAACTTCGTGCAGGTCCGCGCCGCCGATCACATCGCCATCCGCACCTACGAACGCGGCGTGGAAGGCGAGACCCTCGCCTGCGGCACCGGCATGGTCGCCTGCGCCCTCCTCCACCACCTCCTTCACGGCACCCCCTCCCCCGTCAAAGTCGACGTGGCCGGCGGCGAAACCCTCGAGATCGGCTTCACCCCCGAAGCCGACAACAAATTCACCGCCGTCACCCTCACCGGCCCCGCCGACTTCGTCTTCGACGGCGAAATCTTCCTCTAGCCGGCATTTGGAGTGCGGTGGCAGAGTGAGTCTGCGAACGCCGACACCGCTTTCGTGCGGCCCCTCCACTCCAAATCTCCCCACCCC
>JAQCFL010000176.1 GCA_027619375.1 Verrucomicrobiota bacterium
GGGGGTAATTAGTTAAGAAATCCGTAATAATTGGCTTCCGGTTTTGAGGGTGGGGGGGTATTGATGGGGACCCTTGCTGGATGTGGTTCGTTGGCGTTGTGCTGATGGTGCCGCGTCTCTGTTCACCCTGCCTTATGAAAATGTTGTTTGTTCCCACTGCGGTGTGGTGCCTGGCCACGACGTGCCTTGCTGTCACGGAAGAGTTTGTTCCATCGTTCTCCTCTATCCCGGTGTGTGTGCCGGTGGCGGAGGCGCCGCCGGAGAAGGCGGAGGGGAATCGGGCGGGGGATCGTTTGGATGGGTTGCGGGAGCATCTCGGTGGGTTGGCGAAGGATTTGGAGCGGACGCACAAGGCGGTGGAGGAGATGGCGCGGCAGCGGGACATGGCCAGGGAGAAGGCGAGGCAGAGTGCGGAGGCGCAGCGCTTGGCGATGGAGGAGTCGGCGAGCATGCGCAAGGAACTGGCGGCGGCGCGGGAGGAGAGTGCGCGGTGGAAGGCGAAGGCGGGGAGCTTGGAGGAGAAGATGAGGGAGGAGGCGTTGGCGCAGGAGGAGTTGCAGAGTTTTCGCGGGGAACTGCGGGGGGCGATGAAGGAGTTTCAGGCGATGAAGGAGGACTTCGGGCAGGCGCGGGAGGTGTTGGAGGATCCGAAGGAGCGGGCCGAGTTGCGGAAAGTGGCGAAGGAGTTGACAGTAGAGTTGGAGGAGACGGTGAAACGGAACATGGAGGCGATGGAGAATCTGAAGGGGGAGTGGGAGGCGACGGCGGCCGAGCTGAGGGCGACGAAGGAATTGGCGGCGGAGAAGACGGCGTTGGTGGAGTCGGGCAAGTCGAAGATCACGATGCTGGAGCGGGCGGCGGAGAAGCCGCGGGAGGAGTTGAAGCGCTCGGAGGAGTCAAGGCGTCAGGCGATGGAGCAGGTGCGGGAGGCGAATGTGGAGGTCTCGAAGTTGAGGGCGGATTTGGAAATGGTGAAGAAGGCGAAGATCGGGTTGGAGGAATTGTTGTTCCGGAAGACCGACGAGGTGCGCGGGTTAAAGAAGCGGGTGAAGGAATTGGAATAGCCGTATTCGCCGGCTTGGGCGACTGTCCATGAGCCGCCCAGGTCCGGATGGAAGTGGGGGAGGGGAAGGCCGTCCTCACGAATGATCCTGTTTCCGTGGGGTTGGACACTGGACGGACGGGATGACTTGGAAGCTAGGATGGATCTGTCCCCAATTTCCCGCCACCCTCGCGCACTCCTTCCGCCGGTGGATCGAGCTGGGCGACCCAGAGGATGGCGTTGAGTATCAGGCGGCGGAATTCCGGGTTGTCGAAGGTCTTGTGGAAGTGCGGGCCGGTGCAGCAGAAGGTGCGGCCGCCGGTCTTGCGCTCGAAGGCCCAGGCGATCATTTGGTCTTCGGGGGGGCCGACCGCCGGGCTGGCCGTCAGGATGGGCGTGACCGTGCCATGGCTGCGGTCGATCAGGATGCGGCGATAGAATTCTTCGCGCTCGAAGCGGAGTTCCCCCACGCCCCGCGCAATGGGATGCTTCGGTGCAGCGATCAAGGCGTCAACGTTGGCCGTCATCGGGTGCGTCGAATACCCGAACTTCTTGTTGCCGCCGCTCCAGGTCAGGTACTCCGCTTCGACCTCATCGCCGACAGCCGTTGCCGCATGCAGGCATAGTAGCCCGACCCCCTTGCGCATCAACCCGCCAAATTTCGCCATCCCCTTCGGGTCTTTGGCGTTGAAGAGGTGTTGATCCCAGCCCTCCCACATCAGGACGATGGCGGCGGCATCGTCCAATGCACTGAGATCATCGGGCAGCCGGTCCAGGTACAGGGCGGTTTCAATTTTTTTATCGGAAATATTTGTCGCCTGCTCGATGGCGGATTTCAGAAACGCGGCACCGGCCTTGTGATCGTGGGCGCCGGGACCATGGCTGTCGGCGCCGCCGATGAAGACGATCTTGCATTTTTTTTGACTCGTTGACGCAGCGGAGGAAGCTCCCGCGACCACTGCGGGCTGGTTTCTCCAGGCCTGCATCGAGCTATCCAGGTGCGTGCGGGCGTCACCGCCGATGCTCCAGCACATGAGTCCGACGGGACCGCGAAACCCGATGTCGCGCAAGATATCGAGGACCTGTCCGACGTCGAAGTCACCTTGGTCGAGCGGCAGGACGCGGGCGCCCGCCTTGTTTGTTCCGTTGATGCTGACAGACTTCAGCCACGGCGCGGCATCTGTCAGGACAGCCCGCACATCCTGGTTCGGGTCACAATTCTTCCAATGCTGGAAAGTGAACATGACGCCGACCTCGTCGGGACGGTTCAGTTTTTTGACGACACGAAGGGCCTCGCCAAGAGTCTCCGTATAGTCGGAGGAGTGCGGGTAGAGTGCGATCTGGACGCCGTGTGGTTTGGCGAGGTCGGCGATTTCGCCGAGCAAGGCGACCGCTTTGTCGTCGAGATCGGCCTTGCGATCGCCGAGAAGCAGCAGAACGAGCTGGCTCTTGTGCTTTGCGAGGGTGGGCATCATCTCCTTGAGGCGCGCCATGTTGATGGGCGTCCCGCGCTCCAGATAGATGCGGCCGTAGGCCTGCACGAGGCGCAGGTCCTGATCCGCCAGTGTCCGGGCGCGTTGTTCCACGGTGGTGTTGGGGGGATGGCTGATGTTGCCGTAGCCAAGGTCCTGGCAAATGTGGCCGCAGCCGTCGTAGCCGAGTTCGCGAAACAGTTGCGCCTGTTCGGCCAGTGATCGTTTCGCGGAGTCGTGGGTGTCCATGCAGAGGGGGAAGAAGGTCCATTTGTCGGTGGCGGCCTGGGTTGGTTTGGTCTGTAGTTGATTCAGGGTGTAGTAGGCGTCGCGGTTGACCAGAGAACCGCCGTCCCCCGCAGTGACGCCGGTTAGCTTGAATTCGTAGATCTTGCCGACCTCCAGTGGCGGCGTGTGCAGCGTCACCACCCGGCGGTCGGAGGATACCGCGATGCTGTTGATGCCGAGTGGTTCCACATCGATTTGCGGAGAGCCATAGGTGTGATGGTATTTATAGCGGTAAGACTGGATGGAGAATGCGTTTGCCAGATCCTGTTCGGACAGCGGCTTGGTGAAAGTGATCTTGAAGCCGTCGCTTTGCAGGTTGATCTTCTGCATTTCAAACGGCGTCTTCCCCGACCAGCTGACCTCCTGCAGCCCCTCGGTGGCAGGCCCCCAGCCGCGGCAACCGAAGGCGATGATGAGTTTGCCCTGCGGCGAAAAGACCATGCGGCACAGGGCCTTGTTCAATCCCCGGTCGCGGATGAAGGGGAAGCAGACACCCTGATAGGCACCGTCGATTTTCTCCAGATAAACCCGACTCAGCAAGGGCGCGACGTTGTCGCCGACAAAGAACTGTCCGGCGAAGGGACCAAAGCCGCCATCAGCCGGTGCCAAGACCGGTTGCGATGGCGAATTGCCCAGAATGCCGTGCGGGAAGAGGACCACCGGGCGCTTGCGAATCTTGTCGAGCTCGACGGCGAGCTGATCCAGCGGCCCGTTCATATCGACGGTACGTTTTGGATCCCATTGGTAAGACGAGGGGTGACCATGGAAGTCGCCCTGTTCGATATGGTGCATGGCGCTGGTCCCCACCCAGTCGCCCTGGTTGTCGGTGGCAAACAGATCGCCATCCGCGTTGAAGGCGACGCCGTTCGGGGCGCGCAGGCCGGACGACCACCAGGTGAGTTTCCCCTTGGGGTCGACCTGGTAGGACCAGCCGCGACCAATCACCGGTGCTCCCATGGGACCGCCGAAGTTGTTTACGGAATGATTTTTGCCCGGGATATTCGATTTTCCGGACCACGGCCCGTGTGACGTGTGCATCGTGCCGTAGAAGTTTCCTTCCTTGTCGCGGCACAGACCATAGACGAAGTCGGCCGTAGCGCCCGGAATCTCCCAGTCTGCCGTCACCGTTTCATAGCGGTCGGCCGAGAGGTCGCCGTTGGAGTCCCGGATCCGCGTCAGTTCCGGTGTCTGCGAGACGTAAACTTCTCCGACGGTGTCTGCCCAGATTCCCATGGGCTCCAACAAGCCGGAGGCAAAGAGGTTCCACTGATCATCGCGGATCGTCCAGATGTCGCCGCGCCGCGTGCTAAAAACCAGCGTCCCGTCAGGCCAGTAGGCAAGGCCGCCAGCTTCGGTCACAACGCCCTCCGGTATTTGCAGGTTTCGGATCGAATAGGGAGCTTCGGTGCCTGGAGCAGGGGAATGGGCCACCGTGTTGGGGGCGGGTTCCACCGGCTGATCCGTCCATTTGGCCGACACGTTGTCGATGAGGACCACGGCGTTTTTCTGAAGATCGCCGCGCTGGACCAGCCGCAGCCACAGCGGCTCCCCGGCCTTGCCTTGCTTGCCTGTCGCCAGGCTGCGGGTGATCGGATTGGTGGCCCCATTGGGGGGCAAAGCGATATCGGTGGTCGATGCCAGGAGGCGCGCCCCGATCTCCGCCGGGCTAGTCCCTGACTGCGCCTTGTCGGGGTCGCCTCCGGCCCAAAGTTCGATGCTCAGATCGGCGTCCGGAAGAATGCGGCGATTCCCGAGCAGGAGGGAGACCGTGCAGTAGCTGTCCGTCTCGCAGGTGCCTATCTGCTGGTAGACATCGGCCAGATGCCCCGGCTGTCCGATCAGCTCGAGCCACTGCGTGCCGTGCGGCGTGTCCGGCATGTCGTCGCGGTTCTTCGACATGAGGTAACCGCCAAGGTTGGTGTCCGTGCGGCTCTCGAGCCAGGCTTCGACGACGGTTGACTCCCTCGCCTGCGGGGATTCAAAGCTGTGGTTCCGAACCGCCAGTTCCCGGGCATTCGCCAGTGTGCCCAGCAAGAGCGTCATCCAAAGGTATCGGCAGGTGTTCATGCTTATTTCCCCTTTTTGACGTCAAGAGCCAGTTCGACCTGGCGGATATCGGAAATGGTCAAGCGGTCCCCGGACCACTCGCCGACGGATGCCGTCGTCGACACGTCGGATCCCGCTGGCGGGCCGACGAATTGCACCGGCCCGGCGCGCTTGCCGATCGTGAAGCTCTGCCGCAACTGATCGGGCGAGGGTGCGTCGATCAGCAGACGGACGAGTGTGTCGCCATAGACGAACTCAAAGCGGGGAATGCCCCCAACCATGTCGTAGCCACGAAAGACCGGAGCCTGCCCGTCGATATGCAGACCCTCCTGAGTGGAGGGCAGAAAAAACGGCTCGCCCACCGCCGGCGTGGGAAAAAGGGACTTGTTCTTCCAGTGGGGTGACATATCGAGATAGCCACCGGTCCAGACATACGCCAGTTGGCAGGATTCGGCATCGAAGCAATAGGACGTGCCGTTCGGCAGCCCGACGCAGATGGCCCGCAGCAGCTCGCGACCATCCGGCAGGCGGAAGTAGACGCGGTTGACCATGGGCTTGGTCGTTGGCCTCAAGACGAACTGCTGTGGATCGATCCGCAGTTCTTCGGGCAACTCCATCTTGTCCCCCTGCAACAGGTAGTCCCAGAGGGCGTCGATGTTCTGCTTCTGTTGTTCGGGCGGCTGCGCCACAAAGAACGCCGGCATGGCCACCCCCGGTTTCAATCGCTGCGGATTGCTCATCCAGCGGACAAACCAATCATAGGAGACACGTTGGGTGATGAACGAGAGGTTCGGGCCCTTGCTTTCCGCCGCAGTGCGCTGGTGTTTGATGTCGTGACAGGCGATGCAGGCGAGGCCGTCCCGGGTGGCAACCATCTTCAAGCCCTTGCCAGGTTCCACCGCCGCCTCGCCCCGGCGGCGTTCGGGGAGCGGTAGTTTCCGCAAGTCGTCCGCCAACCGGGTGAGTGAATCGCTCTCCTCCAGGAGCGGCCCGGTCATGGCACCATACCATTTCATGGGGTTCGCATGGCGCATGTGGGGCAAGAGCGCGTCGGGGGAAAATTTGTGATGCATGGTCGCAAGGAAAGCGGAGTCGTGGCAGGAGGCGCACTTCATGCTGCGCATGGCCTGTTCGATGCGAAATGGAGGAGAAGGATGGTTGCCGACCACCTCCCGCGCCGTCTTGGTCGGGGTGGACGCCTTCAGGTGCCAGAGGACGGTTGGCGGCACCGGTTCCTTGATGAAGAGATCCGACTGCCAGGACAAACCGACGCTGACCGCGCCGGCAGGGCGCTCGTAGCTGAGCCGCAGGGCATGCCGACCGGCCTTCAGGGCGATCTCACCGGCGACGCGCTTGCCGTCGAGCCACAGCGCGCCCTCCCCGGCAAACTGATAGCGTCCCGGCAGCGTCACCATCAGGACTCCCTCGTAGAGGGCCGTGAAGGATGGCTTGATCACCGGATGCGGCGACTCATCCGCCGCCAAACCCAGTTCGGGGAGCATCACGACCTGCGAAACCGTCGGACCTCCATCGTCGTAGGTTGCCACCAGGCCTTGCACAAGGTCGTCGTTCGCCGCTTCGTCCGCGATGCTGGTCGCGCAACAGCAAAGCGTCGCGAGGGAGAGGAGGGTTTTCGGCTTCATGATCGTATCCAGAGCGACCAGCAGACCATGCCCGTCAGGAGCAGGAGGACAAGGGGAGCTTCATCAAGCGCCCACCTCTATCACCGGACGCCCCATGCACAGAAAATACGGGGGAGCCTGCGAGGCAGGCAAATCCTGGTGTCGCCAGAGGTTGTCCGTTCGGCAGAATGCACTCGTGGAGCTCGGCTTGGCGGATCCGTCCTCGCGTGAAGTTACGGGGGACAGGAGCAAACCGCCGCCACGGATGGGGGGAGGCCTGTGAGCGGGACGGTTCCGCCACGGGGCCTACACATAGGGCAGGGCCGCAGCGGTGGACTCGATGGAGGTGGCGTTGGCGAGGAGTTCGGCGATGGGGTCCCACTCGCCGGCGGTGAGGGAGTGCCGGGCGGAGTCGGCCATGGTGATGGGGAAGCTGTGGTCGCCGTAGGAGACGGTGAGGGATTCCAGATCGATGGTGAGCTCGGTGTCGGGGGCGGCCTGGATGGCTGCGCCGAGGGCGGCGATGTCTTCGCGGGAAGCAGCCACGCAGGGCATGCCGAGGGTGGTGGAGTTGCCGAAGAAGATTTCGGCGAAGGATTCGGCGATGACGGCTCGGAAGCCGGAGCGGTAGATGGCCTGGGGGGCGTGTTCGCGGGAGGAGCCGCAGCCGAAATTGGATCCGCTGAGCATGATGGAGGAACCGGCGAAGCGGGGATCGTCGAGAGGGTGGCCGGTGGGGTTGCCGTCGGGATCGAAGCGGACGTCGTAGAAGTGGGTGCCGGCGAGGTCGTCGAAGGTGACGCATTTCAGGTAGCGGGCCGGGATGATACGGTCGGTATCGATGTCGTCGCCGGGGACGTGGACGGCGGTTCCGGTGACGGAGGTGATTTTGGGGAGGGACATGGAGTTGGAGGTTGTCGGTTATCGGTTATCAGAGGGGAGGGGGAATGGCCGGGGCGGGGAGATTGCGGAGCCAGGGGCGTCTGGGCAAGCGTGGAATGGGCTTGGACGGGGATGGGATGAACGAGTAGGATCCTGAGGGGCGTAGGAAGAGGCGGACGTCTTCGCTAAAAGGTAACGATCTATGAGGCACAAGAAATGGTATTGGGTGGCAAGGGTCCTGGTTTCAGGGGCGGCATCT
>JAQCFL010000177.1 GCA_027619375.1 Verrucomicrobiota bacterium
CCCCAGGTGCGTTTCCAGTGACGGGCCCGTAGTCCCGGCATCCTCCTTTGCTAATCACAGGCTCCTTTGGGTGAGTTACCCTGCTTTCATTCGCTACTATGAAGATACTAAGACTGCCTCTGCCCGTCTCTCGGCCTTCGCATTCCGCTCGGCGTCGATTACCTCGATTACTTCCTCTTTCTTGGCGACCACTGGCGAGAAGCGCACCGATGATCTTGGATCTTGTTGAGCCGGTGTGATCCGTTCCGGCTACCTGTCGAGGAGACAGGAGGCTCTCCCAGCTTCCCTGGAGTCCCTAATCGTCGCTCTGCCCTGCTCTCAGACCCCGGGCGGACCTCCACGCCTAACCATATCGGCGTCTCGGTGTTGCCCCCGCTTTTCCAACAACGAAGGCTCCCCCATTTGCCCTTTCGAGGCTCTATCACACGGCTTCACGACCCGCTGCCTACGCTTGAAGACGCCATTTCTGGTCGCCGACCAAGGCTCGCTTCCGGTGGGTGGTCAACCCTTTCCGGGCGGATTGGCTACCGCCGGGTCTCAGTAGAGGCTTTCAGTCACTCGCTATTTCTACGTTCTCCTTTCGGTTTATGGTTTCAGTCTAACGAGCGCCATCCCCGCTTCTCAGGGCTTTGGCTGGCGCCATGGAAATTGGCCCGTGGAAATTCAACCCTGCATCCAAGCCAACTCGGCAGCTTATCAGAGCACGATCTATGCCGACCACTGTTGGCTTCCAACCGCCCAGCCGATCCCCGTCCGCGTAGCGGCGCCTCTGCGAGGCGTCGGCGGCTCCACCATTCTCCACTTCCACGCCCCTCCCGCATCCGCGCAGCACCCCGTCTCTTCACCCGTGGTGCGGGCTTCCCAATTGTAGTGTAGGCTTCCAGCCCGCAGGGCTTCCCAGGAGCCCATCCCGCCCCCCTTTCACCTCGCCGCGAGACCAAGCACCGGTTACAATCACAGATCCCCGACAACTGCAGGGGGTGTAACATCTCTTCTGTAAAATCATCCGAAGCCGCTCCGCACAGGCCGCGTTCCGCGGCGGAGCGTAGCGGAGCCGCAGAACGCGGCCTGTGCAGTCGCCGCCCGGTCTAGCGCGAGACATTGGTACCAGTCAATATTTAGCAATGTTGCTCCTTCTCTTGGCCATCCGCGTCCACCAGCCTGCCCGTCATCCCAGACAAGTCCGCATTGAGTACGCCAGCGCGGTGTATCACGCGATGGCCCGGGGCAACCGCCGGGAACCCATCGTGTTGGGCGACACAGACCGGGACCGTTTCGAGGATTTGTTGGGAGAGCTCGTGGAGCATGCGCTTCAATGCACGGCACAGGCTTTGGGGACATGTTTTCGGGGGACGCTACAAGGCGGTGCCCGCCGACGAGAACGAACATCTGTCCACGCTGATGGACCCATTAAAACTCGCAGTTTGCACCTTCGCGCCTTGCCACGATCACGAATCCGGAGCGATTTCAATGTTTGCGGATCCCAAGGCAAGCTCGGGGGAGGCCGTCCTGCAAGGCAATCGATGGTCGATGAAGCACTTCGACGAGCATATCCGGGCGGGAGTGGCAGAGGACGGGATTCGCCCCCCCGGTCCAAAGTTCTCGCAATTGTTGAAGCTTTACTGCCGTATGCTTTCGACCGAATGCCCTCTCGTCATCTAGTCCGTCGGTTCATCAGCCTCGTTGTCTTCCTGGGTCTGTCGGTTGCCGCGGACGCGGACGAGCGACTGAAACACTGGGCCTGGCAGCCGATCTCGGCGAACAGGGAGGGGCGTTCGATCGATGACTTCGTCGGGACCAAACTCAGGGAACGCGGTCTGGCGCTCTCTCCGGAGGCTGATCGGCACAGCTTGATTCGACGGCTTGCCTTCGATCTGCACGGCCTTCCGCCAACGCCCGAAGCGGTCGAGGAGTTTGTCAACGATCAGGATCCCCGGGCCTATGAGAAGCTGGTGGATCGCCTCCTCGATTCGCCGCACTATGGCGAGCGCTATGCACGGCACTGGCTCGACATCGCCCACTACGCCGACACTCATGGATTCGAACGCGACCGCCGTCGGCCCAACGCCTGGCCCTACCGCGACTACGTCATCGAGGCGTTCAACACTGACAAGCCCTACCACCGCTTTCTGCAGGAACAGATTGCAGGTGATGTGCTGTGGCCGGACGAGGCGAAAGCCACGGTCGCCACCGGGTTTTTGGCGGCGGGCCCCTGGGATTATGTCGGTCAGGTGGAGACGAAGAGTCCGATTCTGCGGCGTTCGGCACGCTCCCTCGATCTGGACGATATGGCGACCCAGGTCCTGACCTCCACCATGGCGATGACCGTCAACTGCGCCCGCTGTCACGACCACAAGCTCGATCCCATTTCGCAGCAGGAGTACTACCAGCTGCGGGCCGTCTTCGCCGGAGTGAAGCGCAGTGACCGGGCCTCTCCGGAGGACGGTCTCAAAGCGGACTTGGCGAGGCGGGACAAATTAAGCAAGGAGATTGCTCTCCTCCAGCCCGGGCTCGATTTGGCGGACATGGTGGGCGGAGGGGATGGAACCGGGACCGGGAAGCCCGACCAGGGAATCGATCCACGGACCGGCTTGGTGGAGAACAGGCGGATGGAGGCCCTCGACCATGTGCAGCCGAACCACTTTTCAAAATCGGCGCACCGTTTCATCGACGGAGTGTTCATCCCGAAGGGAGAGGGCGGGATCCCCGTGAGTTCAACCGGCCTGACGATCCCGGGACTAGCCGGCGCGGATGCAAGAGCCTGGGATCTCATCCGCAACGGGCCGGTCAACAGTCAACATTCCCCCGAGTTGGGCGGCATCCGATTTGGCAAGGATGGAGACCCGCTCCTAGGCCTGCACGCGAATGCCGGTCTGACCTTTGACCTGGGCGCGATCCGCGAGGCCATGGGCGAGTCGGCTCTGCGCTTTACCGCACAGGTCGGGTACTTCGGTCACGATGACGAAAACGCGTTCGCCGATGCCCGGGTCTTTTTGGACGGCAAAACAGTTGCGGAGTTTCGTAAGCTGAAGCGGGCCGACGGATTGCAGCGGATCGACATCCCGCTCCCGGAGGAAGCCCGGTTTCTCACCCTGATGTCGACCGACGGAGGCAATGGCATCAGCATGGATCAGATTGGATTTGGCAATCCGGTGGTGTCCTCCGATGCGATCAAACTGTCCCCCGCCGATATCGAACATCTCGACAACCTTCGCGAGGAGAGAAGGGCGCTCGATGACAGGACCGGCGCATCGGCCTCTTCGAAGGTCTTTGCGGTCGTCCCACAGGAAAAAATGCCGGAGGTGCGGGTGCTGCTCCGGGGCGATGCCGAATCGCCGACCGGTGATCCGCTGGAACCGGGAGCGATGGCCGCCCTGCAGATGCTCGATCCCGACCTGGGCGAGCTTGCTGCGACCGAAAGTGAGCGCCGGGCGGCCCTGGCTCGCTGGATCACGGATCCCGCCAATCCCCTGACCGCCCGGGTGATCGTGAACCGCCTCTGGCACTGGCACTTCGGGCAAGGCCTGGTCGCCACGCCCTCCGATTTCGGATTTGGCGGCGGGAGCCCCTCCCATCCGGAATTGCTCGATTGGCTCGCCACGGAATTGGTCCGCCGTGACTGGTCGCTCAAGGCGATGCACCGCCTCATCCTGAACAGCGCCACCTACCGGCAGGACTCGCGGCACGCCGGGGACGCCCCGGGCCAGGCGATCGACGCGGGCAACCGCCTGCTCTGGCGCCAGAACTCGCGGCGAATCGAAGCGGAAGAAATCCGGGATGCCGTGCTGTTCGTGAGTGGCAAACTGAACTCAACAGCGGGCGGGCCGGGCTTCGAAGATTTCGATTACAAGGAAGCCTATGCCCCGGAATACACCTACATCACCGCTGACAAGCCGGCCCTGTGGCGGCGCAGCATCTACCGCTACATTGTCCGCACCACGCCGAATCGTTTTCTGACCACGCTGGATTGCCCTGACCCCGCCAACCTGACGCCAACCTGACGCCCACCCGCCTCACCACCACCACTCCCCTCCAGTCCCTGGCTCTCTTCAACAACGACTTCATGTTGCGCCAGGCGCGCTATTTTGCGGAACGGATAGAACAAGAGGCGGGAAGCAGCCCGTCCGCTCAGGTGCCGCGCGCCTTCGAGCTGGCCTTCGGACGGAATCCTTCCGAACGCGAATCCAAATTGGGGATGGATTTCCTCCAAGACCAGGGACTTTTCGCCTTCTGTCGCTCACTCTTCAATGCCAACGAATTTGTCTATGTCGACTGAGGGCGTCAGATGTCCGGGGCGAAATCCCCATCTGCTCAGCCGCCGCGACTTCCTCCACACGGCCGGAGGCGGATTCGGTGGCCTGGCACTTGCCGCCCTCTTGACGGAAAGAGGCCTAGCCGAGCCTCACCACGCGCCGAAGGCGAAGCGCGTGATTCAGATCTTCTGCCCCGGCGGGATGAGTCACGTCGATACCTTCGACTACAAACCGGAGTTGGAAAAGCGCGCCGGACAGCCATTCGACCCCGGGGGCAAACTCCAGTTCTTTGCCTCCAAACCCGGCAACTGCCAACCGAGCCACTGGAAATTTCGCCAGCACGGACAGTGCGGCCGATGGGTCAGCGACCTCTTTCCCAAGCTGGCGACCTGTGTGGATGAGATGGCCTTCCTCCACTCCATGCGGAGCCAGACGGCCCTCCATGGCCCCGGTTGTTTCCAGATGAATACCGGTCAAAGCATGCCCGGGTTTCCGAGCATGGGTGCCTGGGTTACTTATGGACTTGGCAGCGAGAGCGCCAACCTCCCGGCCTTTGTGGTCCTTCCCGATCCGCGCGGTCTCCCTCCCGGCGGAATGATCAACGGGGGAGCCGGATTTCTGCCCGCCGTTTATCAGGCCACCACCCTGGATACCGCCACTCCCGGCCAGCCCATCGCCGATCTTTTTCCTCCCGGCGAGTTCGAAGCCGTCACCCCTCAGGCCGATCGCGCCGGGCTGGACTTCCTCAAGGAACTCAACCGGATTCATCAAGAGCCACGACAGGGCAACAGTGAACTCGAGGCGCGGATCAAGGCCTACGAGATGGCGGCCCGACTGCAACTCAGCGCCCCCGAAGTCACCGACCTGCGCGGCGAGACGGAAGCAACCAGGAAACTCTACGACCTGGAGCACCCCGAGATCGGTCCCTTCGGTCGGCAGTGTCTGCTGGCCCGTCGCCTGGCGGAACGCGGAGTGCGCTTTGTCCAGATCTATTGCGGGGCGGAGAACACCACCGCCGAAAAGATCCGTCCCAACTGGGACAGCCACGAAGACGTGGTCCGCGATCACGGCTACTGGGGGGCGGTCTTGGACTCCGGGGCCTCGGCGCTGCTCAAGGATCTGAAATCGCGTGGTCTCCTGGATGATACACTCGTCATTTGCACCAGCGAGTTCGGGCGTCAACCCGGTGCCCAGGGAGCCGGCGGCAAAGGCCGCGACCACAATGCCGGGGCCTTCACCGCTTGGATGGCGGGTGGCGGAGTCCGGCCAGGGATTGGCTACGGTGCCACCGACGAATTGGGGTTCAAGTCGGTCGAGAATGTCCTCCACAGCTACGAGCTACACGCCACGGCCCTCCACTTGTTGGGAATTGATCACGAACAGCTCACCTGGTACCACAACGGATTGGAGCAACGCTTGACCGGCTTCGAGGGCAAGGGCGTGGTGCAGGCGTTGCTCCGGTAATGTCGAGGGACCGGGGTTCAACGCGGGAAATGGGGACTAAACAAGAACAATGCTGAGCCGCCCGAACAAGAACGAAGACTGTCCAAATCTCACTGGGGGCGCTACCCTTGGGCCGAATTAGCATGGAAGAACAGTTCTGGATCATCGGTTTCCTGGCAACGATCACAGAGAGGCCTACATGACCTCCATTTTGAGAAACGCCTGGGCCCTGCTGCTGGGAATGCTGCTTTTGATGATCGGAAACGGCATGCACGGAACCTTGCTGGGGATTCGCGGTGCCTTGGAGGGATTTTCGCCCTCGACCATGTCCTACGTGATGGCGGGTTATTTTCTCGGATTCCTCGGTGGCTCGCATCTGGCGCCGAAGATGATCCGGCGCGTTGGACATGTGCGGGTCTTTGCCGCGCTCGGATCCCTGGCCTCGGCTGCATTTATCCTGTTTCCGGCGTTTGCCGAGCCGATCTTGTGGACAATAATGCGTGTGCTTATCGGGTTTTGCTTTTCCGGCATCTATGTCGTGGCGGAAAGCTGGCTGAATGATGCGGCGACCAATGAAACACGCGGGAAGGCACTATCGGCCTATGTCATGGTGCAGATGATCGGCATCGTGTCGGCGCAATTGTTACTCAATTTCGCCGATGTTGGTGG
Source organism: Verrucomicrobiota bacterium (assembly GCA_027619375.1). Taxonomy (GTDB): domain Bacteria; phylum Verrucomicrobiota; class Verrucomicrobiia; order Verrucomicrobiales; family Akkermansiaceae; genus JAPKDA01. The sequence goes on from JAQCFL010000177.1 coordinate 6,366, forward strand.
TTACCTTCTCTTTGTGACCATGTCCGTTCTGGTGTCTCTGTCGTTCTTGCCGATCCTGCTGTCGGTCAGCCCGGCACCGGTGGTCCACACGGCCAAATCGATGCGTTTGGGCGATTTGTACAAGGTCTCACCGCTTGGCACGGTCGGGATGTTCCTCCTCGGCGCGATTCTCGCCATGCTGTTCGGCATGATGCCGGTTTACGGCACCGCAAAGGGGCTGAATGTCACGGAAATCTCGATTCTCGTCGGGCTGATGTATCTCGGGGCTCTGATGCTGCAGTACCCGATTGGCTGGATTTCCGACCGCATGGACCGCCGCCGCCTCATTATCTATATCACCGTTCTTGGTGCCATCGGGATGCTGATTGGATTTCCATTCCTGGACCAGGCCCATGCCTTCTATGTGCTGTCATTTTTTGCGGGCGGGCTTGCCAGCCCCCTGTATTCCCTGACCATTGCCTACACAAACGATTACCTGGAACCGGAGGACATGGCGGCGGCATCGGGGGCACTCATTTTTCTGAACGGAGTAGGGGCGGTTGGCGCACCAATCGTCGCCGGTCTGCTCATGGCGCGCTTCGGCCCTGACAGCTTTTTCCTATTGCTGGCATGTGTCTTCGCGCTCATCGCGGGCTATGCGATTTATCGAACCACGCGCCGCGTTTCCACACCGGTATCCGAAACCTCCCATTATGTTAATGTCCTGCCGCAGGCATCGCACATCGCCCTCGGCGTTGCACAGGACATTGCAAATGATGAGGCGATTTTGGCTGGCAATGCTGCCGAAGATTCGTAAACAGCGGCCCAGTCGTGGCGTGCGGCGCAAATTTTGCTCTTCCGCTGAATCTGTGGGTAACTGAGTGTGGCCTACGAACGGAATTGTTGCCTCTGCGTGACCGATGAAAGGAGGTCGGTTAAGGGTATCCGAGCAAGGGTGGCGCTCAAGAAAGCGAGCAAGTGTGCGACTAAGAGTGCCTGTCATGAATGGCACGTGGTTAGGACGAGTCATCCTTGAACGCGCCCTCAAATAATGTCGATTCTCCGGGACTTGGGTGACGAGGAAAAGCCTTAACCAGAATGGCTCAGGATGGCCCGGAATGACGCTTGAATAGGTCGTTGTGTCGTTGTGTTCAGTATGTTCCCGGAGGGACTTGGTACGGTAGCCGGTGGTACCACCACCGGGTCTCATCGTCGTCTGGAAGAGCACCCCGGAGGGGCGCGGTAAATCATGGCATACGGATTGA
>JAQCFL010000178.1 GCA_027619375.1 Verrucomicrobiota bacterium
GAGTCGAAGATGATCGGCGCCTCGCAGGTGCCCGCCGCGTCGATCATCGATCCGCGCGTCACGATCACCGCTCCGAACTCGTCGTTGGTCGCATCTCCGTCGCTCTGGTCGTCCAGCGCCGAGTAGATCCGCGTGCCCGGGTCGATGGTCAGGGTCGCCCCGCCCGTCACGAAGACCTTGTCGGTCAAAACGTAGGTCTTGTCGGCCGTCCAGGTTGTGCTGACTGCCAATACACTGTTGCCGTTGGCGTCTGTCGTGGTCTGGTCCGCAACAACGTCAACGTCATTGGGGCCAAGGATGAGGCCGTGTGCAGTCTGGCTTAGCAGCATCGCTGCCATTCCGGTGACCCACCACGGGCTGCTCGCTCGATTTAATCGGAGTTTCATGGTTACTTTCAGGTAAGTGCCGCCGAATCCGGCGACGCACGAATCAAGACCACTTGAAACCAAGACGAGACCCTTTTAAGGTAGCAGATTTGTCACCTTCCCAAAACCCCCGCCCCAAACTCAGAAGGAGACCTTTCCTCCAACGAAGAAGGAGCGCCCCGGGCGATCTTCATCCGCCGTTTCGCCCGCCAAGGGACCCGACGAATAGGTCCGCGTTCTCATGGTCGCCAACACATTCTCAACCCCTGCCGTGATGGTGAACTCATTGTCCCCCTCCAACTGAATGGTCTTTCGGATCACCATATCCAACCCGTGCTGCTCGTTCTGCAGGATGTCCGTGCCGTCCGTCGCGTTGCGGAGCAGCGTAGGATAACCCCCGGTGTAGTTGTAGATCAAATTCAGGCCCCACCCGGAGTCCTCATGGTCGAATCCAAGGTTCAAATTGAGTATGTGTTCGGGCTGATACGGAAAGCGAACCGTCACCAACTGGCGATCATCGATACCGGAGCGCGCCACGTAGTATTCCAATACAGCATTGATGTAGGTGTAGTTTCCCGACAACGACCAATGCTCGGATAGATTTTTTGCGAATTCCAATTCCACCCCGGAAAGGATTCCCTCCTCCCCGTTGTCAAATCCCGTGGTGCCCACACTCTCTTGATAGATTTCCACAATGGGACTCTCGATCAACTTGTGAAAGTAGCTGAGCCGCAGCAGATCATCCTCGTTGGGAGCCCACTCAACGCTGATGTCCTTGTTGGTGATATCCGATTGGGTGAGGAAAAAGTTTCCGAGTCGCTTGGACTGCGTGGCCTGATCCAGGGTGAACGCCGGCAGAAACTCAAAGAAGGTCGGTCGGGCCACCGTCTGCGACCACGACAAATCAACCGAAATCGAATCATCCGCCCAGGACCTCCCCAGCGACAAACTCGGCAAAATGGCGTCCTCAATCACACTCCCCCCCACACCCGTGTCCTGCTGATCAGGGGGAAGGGCATTGAACGGCCGCGGCAACAGGAAATAGGACCGCTCTTCTTCCTCGAATCGCGCCCCGCCCGACAGGGTCCAACTGTCCCATGCGAGCATTCCCATCACGTAGAACGCTTCAAGATCGCTCGATCCATCGTAGTTCCGCGACTCAAAGGCAAGGCCATTGCTGAAAAACGGATGCCCCTGCCGCTGGCCGCTCAGGTACTCGCTGATCAGGTCGGGATTCGCGGCAAGTTCCTCACTCAAACTGGGGTCGTAGTCCGGCCCCTGCCGATCCGTATCCGTTTGGTTCAGCAGGTTGAATTGTAGGTTGGCCAGAATTCCACGGGAAGTCCGCCGTTTGGCCAGGGATCGCCATCCTCCGGAAAGCACAAAGCGATCATCGCTCTCCTCGGAGAAGTAAAAGGGCAAATCGAAGTTGACCCGCTGCTCGTCGGTCTGCTCCCTGATCTCCTGACTCAGAATGCTCGTGAACATCTGCGAGTTTGCAGGATTCACATCCGCGTTGCTCACCAAGGGGATCTCCCCGAGACTCGCATCCAGCGGCACGAGCCCCGCCTGCGATTCCCGGTTTCCAGCCAGAAGCTCGGCGCGCGAATTGCCTCCGATCGCCGTTCTCAACTCCGCCCACGTAATGGTGTCGGGATCCCCAATGTTCGGGATGATATCCCCGAAAAGATCCGGGCGTCCAATGAGCAGGTTCGCAAACGGCTTCGCAAATTCACTGTCCAACCGCCGGTTTGCCTCCGCCACACTCTCTAACAGAGCGGGATCTGCGAAATCCAGAACGGAACGATTGAAGGTTGAGGATTGTGGCCGCGACTCCCCGGATTCGGAATGCGTCAGTCCCCAACCGATCTTCAGTCCCCGCTCGCCCATCTGGTGCGAGCCATCCACCTGAAACAACTCCAGTTCGCGAATCACCGGATCAATCCGCCAGAAATCACCAGATTGATAAGCCGCCGCTCCATACTGCTTGATGAAATCCGCGTCCGAAATAATCGATCCCCAGGTCCAGCCATCCTCGGGAAATAAAATCTCCCGACCATGCGTGATCTTGTCCGAGGCGATCCGCTTCTTGAAATACGACGCCCCAATGGTGTGGTTCTCACCCAACTGCAGTCCCGCCGATGCGAGCAGCCCCCAGTCCACGGAACGGGAATAGTCGTCTTGAGTCCATTGCCGAAAGGGGACGACCTGGGACCGCTTGATCCCATGATTGATCTCGTCTTCCTCCTTCCGCTGACCGGAAAGCACGAAGCCCAGCTTGTTGCCGTTCCCGAATTCGAACGTGTCACCCAAGGTCAACCCATAGGACTGGGCCGGCTTGGTGTCGGCCATCTTGGGAAGTAGCCCCTGCCGGCCAAACAGTTCCTGCCAGGCCGCCGCCGCAGCCGGATTCGGGGCGTTTTGACTGCCTTGGTGGAACACCGGTCGGGCCGCCTCGGGATCAACAAAGAACAGGTCCCGCGGAATCGGATCGTTGACGTCCCCAAGAAATCCAAGGTCACGATCGGGGTGCGTGTAGAAGTTTCGATCAAGATTGGAGTTCGTGGTCAGCTTGTATCCCACCTCGAAGAGAGGCTCGGAGGGAAAGCGGAGGAACCTGATGTCGATGGTGCCTCCGCCGAAATCGCCCGGCAGGTTCGGACTATAGGTCTTGAAGACGTTGATCCCCTCCAGGGCCGAGGTGGGAAAGAGGTCCAGTTGCACCGCCTTCTTGCTGGGGTCCGCCGTGGAGATCAGCGCCCCGTTCACCGTGGTGCTCACATACCGGTCCGCCAATCCGCGGATCACCGCGTATCGTCCTCCCACCACGTTCGCCCCGGCCACCTTGCCGATCGCATCTGCGGCGTTGCTCACATTCTGCTTGGAGAACTCCTCCTTGCCGATCCCGCTGACGAAGTTCAACCCCTGCTCCCCCCCCAGGGCGATCCCCCCGAACTCGTCCTCCTCATATTCAAGCAGCACCTCCCGGCTGTCCAGATTATACTCCCCCTCCGCCAACTCGATGGGCCGCAGCTCCATGCTCATGCGTGCCCTTGTTACCCCTTCCGCTTGCACCTCAACCACCTCGTCCTTGCTGACATAGGCCGGCTTCATCAGAAGCACCGCCACCCCAGTCGCCGGCAATCCCGTCACCCGGAACCCGCCCTCCGGCCCCCCGCGCACCTTGAACCCGCCCAACTCCGGAAAGACGACGATGACGCCCGGAATTCCCTTTCCATCCGCATCAAAGACCACCCCCTCCAAGGTCCCCGGCCCGTCGCCGGCCTGCACGTTGGGCAGCACCATCGCCGTGTTGACCCCCCCCTCCCCCTCCGGCAAAGACGGCACTCCTTCCATTTCCTCCCTGGCCGCATCCTCCTCCAAGGGCCGCGGCACCGACAACTCGTCCTCCACCGATTCCTCGATCTGCACCGCCTCCTCCAATCTTCCTGGCGAAGTCAGTTCACCCCGCCCGAGGATATCGAGCAAGGTCCCCTTCGGCTTCCCTTCCACCCTCCCCAGTTCCTCCAACCCCGGGCCTTGCGCCTCCACTTCGGTCCGCTCCCCCAGCGTTTGCGCCCCACCCACCAGTGCAAGCGCACCACTGAGAAGGCCAATCGACCAGAGCTTGAAGTTGAACATAATGCGACGGGCCCGACAAACAACAGGAAGCCCGTCAACCCGAAGCTCCCAGCGGTGACAGAACTGTCACGCACCCCTCCAACCCTCTCAGCGCCAACGGGACAGTTCCCGCGAGGGAGTCGCTTTCGGAGGTTGCCCGCCTCTCCTCCCCGGCTACCCTCCCACCGGTGCGCATCCTTTCCATCGACCCCGCCATCCGCAACACCGGCTACGCCATCGTGGAAGGCGACGCCCGCACCCAAAAGGCCCTCGACTACGGCACCCTCAACATCCCCGCCAAACTCTGCCAGTCCAGGGCTCTCGCCGCCATTTCCTCCACCCTCGGCAACCTCATCAAGAAATGGGAACCGGATGAGGTCGCCGTGGAGGGCATCATCTACGTTCAATCCCATCGCACCGCCATCACCATGGGTGCCGCCCGGGGTGCCGCCCTCATCGCCGCCGCTTCCCACGGCCTCCGCGTCTTCGAATACGCCCCCACCAAGGTCAAGCAGGCCGTCGTCGGCAAGGGCGGTGCCGACAAACAACAGGTCGCCTTCATGGTCCGCGCCCTCCTCGGCCTCGCCGAAACGCCCGACGCCGACGCCGCCGACGCCCTCGCCATCGCCCTCGCCCACCTCTTCTCCAGCGACCCCAATTCCCAGAAAGCCATCCCCCGAAAAGAGGTCTGAGCACCGTCTCCTCCGGCGGCCCGCCGCCATCCCCCCCCAACAACCAATCACAAATAACCAATCACTCCCCCGTGCTCCTCTCCGTCCAACCCCTCGGCACCCTCTCCTGGCACGACGCCTTCGCCCTCCAACAGACCCACGTCGACGCCCTCCTCAATACTCCGGACACCAACCCGACCGTCTTCCTCCTCGAACACGATCCCGTCTATACCATCGGGCGCACCCGCGATCAAACCAGCCTCCGCGAAGCCGCCCGACTCCCGCACCCCGTCATCGAAATCAATCGCGGCGGCCAGGGCACCTATCACGGCCCCGGTCAACTCGTCGGCTACCCCATCCTCGACCTCCGCCACCACGGCAAGGATCTCCACGCCTACCTCCGCCTCCTCGAGGAAGCCCTCATCCGCACCCTCGCCGACTACCACATCATCGCATCCCGCAAGGATGGCCTCACCGGCGTCTGGGTCGGCGACCGCAAAATCGCCTCTCTCGGCGTCGGTGTCCGCAAATGGATCTCCATGCACGGCTTCGCCCTCAACGTCACCCCCCGGTCCCTCCCCCCCTTCCAGTCCATCACCCCCTGCGGCATCGACGGCGTCGCCATGACCTGCCTCCACCATGAAGGCAATCACACCCCCACCGTCCCCGAAGTCGGATTCAAAACCGCCACCCACCTCGCCTCCCTCCTCGGCTACGACCTCGCCTGAGACTCCCGCGAACCACCCCACCCTACTCGGCCGCCGCTTCCCCCTTCACGCCTTCCGCTTCCTCCCCCGCCTCCACCGACAAGGTCATCGTCATCTTCTCGCTCTCCAGCACCGTCATCTCCTGCGGCTCCAGCCAGTCGATCGACCGGCGGCAGCTCAACAAGGTCAGCGGCTCCATCCCACCTTCGCCCTTTGTCACCAACTTCCCCGGATCCATCACCCGGATCTCCACCTGCGGCTTCAGCAGGGTGCTGCTGTTCTTCACCACCGTCGGCGCGGTCACTTCCACGATATACCGAATCTCCCCCTCCACCACCAAGGGCACCCGCACCGCGCCCTCCCGCAGATTCCCCACCACCGTGAAGGCCCCAATTCCCTCCGGCTCTGCCACCACCACGGTCACCCGGAAATCCCGATCCACCGCCTTCGGATCCAGATGCGTCTCGTCCGTGGCCCGCACCATCATCCCCATCCCCAACACCGCCGCCAAAATCATCATCGTTCTCATTCCTCATACCTAGCCCACCTTCTCCACCTTCTCCAGCGATTCCTCCCGGCTCGCCTGTCCCATGACTCCTTTCCACATTGATTACCATCCGTCGCCCTCTACCATGGATCTTCAAAAACCATCAAAATCATGCACAACCAACACAGCAACAAACGCCTCAACGCCTTTTTCGCGCTCTCCCTCGGCGTCCTCGCCATCGCCCCCGCCTCCGCCGTGGTCACCGTCGGTCAAATCGACGACTTCCAGGACGGCACCACCCAGGGATGGACCAACACCGCCTCCATGACCAACCCGCCCATCAACCAAGCTAACACCGGCCCCACCGGTCTCGGCGACAACGTGCTCTTCTCCGCCGTGGGCGGCAGCCCGGACACCTTCAGCATCGTCAACTCCAGCCAATGGGCCGGAGACTACGTCGCCGCGGGCATCACCACCATCACCCTCGACATCAACAACCTCGGCCCCAACAACCTCAGCCTCGGCATCCTTCTCAACGGCGGAGCGGCAGGCACAACCTCGGTCAGTGTCCCCTCCGGCAGTGGCTGGGTCACCCGATCCATCGACCTCAGCACCCTCCTCTTCGGCAGCCCCACCAACCTCTCCGCCGTCAGCAGCATCGAACTCGTCAGCCTCCAGGGAGGCGCAGTCACCTCCGTCGGAGCCCTCGATGTCTACGTCGATAACATCCGCGCCGTTCCCGAACCCTCCACCGCCCTGCTTGCCTGCGTTGCCCTGACGACCGCAGGCCTGCTCCGCAGACGACGCAACTCATAGGAGGCGCACATGGGCAACAGCGAAAGATCCGCCATCCCCCGCCGCCTGATGAGTCCCCATGGACCTCTTCCCCCCATCCCCCTCCGCCAACCTCCTCCCCCGCGACGGCACCGTCCGTTACCACGGCTCCATCTTCAGCCCGGCCGAATCCCGGGCCATCCTCGCCGATCTCCTCGAAAACATCCTCTGGCAACACGACGAGGTCGTCCTCTTCGGCAAGCGCATCGTCACTGCCCGGCAGGTCGCCTGGTTCGCGGACAAGGGAATCCCCTACACCTACTCCGGTTCCACCAAGCACTCCCGGGTCTGGAGCCCCAGCCTGCAATCACTCAAGGCAACCGTCCAGCAACACACCGGAGCCCGCTTCAACGCCTGCCTTCTCAACCTCTACCGCCACGGAAACGAAGGCATGTCCTGGCACAGCGACGACGAACCCTCCCTGCAACCAAACGCCCCCATCGCCTCCCTCAGCTTCGGTGCTGAACGCCGCTTCCGCTTCCGCCACAAGAAAACCCGGGAAACCGTCTCACTCGTCCTCGGGCATGGCAGCCTTCTGGAGATGCGCGACGAAACCCAATCCCACTGGCAACACTGCCTCCCCAAAACCACCAAGGTAACCACCCCCCGCATCAATCTCACCTTCCGCCGCATGCTCACGCCCGACGAGGAACGCTGACCCACCACGCACTCCCTGCCCTTTCCTTCGCCTCCCTTACGGCTCCAGAAATCCCGCCGACACCGAAAGATTCATGCCGCATTGTGAGACATCAATTGTCCCCGCCGCCGCGATTTCTCTGATTCCCACCATTGTTCCCCCTCCCGGCGATGCTACGCTCCAGCGTGAACGAAAGACCCCAACCCCATTCCCCCACCGAGGAATCTTCCACCCCCCCCTCGTCCCTCACCCCC
>JAQCFL010000179.1 GCA_027619375.1 Verrucomicrobiota bacterium
GCGTCTTCTCCCACAACGGCGTCGTCTTCCACCCCCACACCAACCACATCCTCACCGACCTCTCCCCCGACATCCTCCCCCCGCCCAGCGGCCACCGCATTGCCGACTATCCCGCCCTCCCCGCACCAATAGACCTCGACGCCGATGTCCTCACCATCGTCGCTCCCGGCTCCTGGAAAAACTACTTCCACTGGATCATCGACGCCCTCCCCCGCCTCCGCCACCTCGACGCAGCCAGGTTCGATTACAACAACCCGATCAGGTTCGATCTCATCTACACACCACTCACCGCGATCTTCCACAGGGAATCATTGTCCAATCTCGGCATCGACGAAGATCGCTGGCTCGAAGCCCGCATCGACTGTCACTATCGCTGTCGCTCCCTCACCGCGATATCACCCCAACCACTCGGCAAGGTCGACTTCGCCGATGTCGAATACATCAGGAAGCTGTTCGGCATCTGGCCAAGCCAACCTACCCGAAGAATCTACATTAGCCGTGGCGACTCCTGGCGACGACGCATTCTCAACGAAGAAGCCATCATCGACTACCTCGCCGACAATGGATTCGAGGTTCACACTCTCGCTGGACTCTCCATCGCCGAACAAGCCACCCTCTTCTCCCAGGCCGAACTCGTCATCGCCCCCCACGGCGCCGCCCTCACCAACCTCCTCTTCGCCCCACCCACCTGCCGCGTCCTCGAACTCTTCGCCAGCAACTACCTCTTCCCCCACTACCGGGACCTCTCCGAAACCTGCGGCCTCGACTACCACGCCCACATCAGCCCCAACCCCACCGACGCCCCCGACTCCTCCGCCGATCTCAAAACACTCCTCCCCACCCTCGACCAATTCCTCTCAACGGTGGCATGACCGTCCCGGTCATGATTCCTCCCCAAGCTCGTCGGACAAACCACCCCTCCCCAACCCCGGTAGGGGTGACAGATCCTAGCCACGGGCGTCAGCCCGTGGAAAAAGCAACCAGATCCCGAGCCCCGGAGGGCCGACAGAAACCACCGCTCCACCCCACGCCCCTTACCCCCACGTCCGCCAAACCAAAATCCCCACCACCACCAAAAACAACACAAGCAACACAATCCGACCGGACTTGTGCTTGGCAACATTACAGAGCACTCACAGCATGGCCGACACCCTCCGTTGGTTCCCCGAGTTCGCAACCGAAAAGTTTCCCTCACAACATCCAGCTAGAAACAAGCACCACCGGCACAGACACAGTGGCATGACCGTCTCGGTCATGCTTGAACCCATCGGCGCAGCCGACACACTGCCCCTCCCCATCCATCATGCCCGGGACGGTCATGCCACCATGCTCACACCAGCAACGCCCCCACCGGCCCCGTGCTGTCCGCAAACCGCTCCATCTCCAGCCCCATCACCCGTGCCTGCGTCAGCCACAAATTCGCCAGCGGCGTCCCGTCCGCACAGTTCAGGTGCCCGCCCGTCCTCACCTTCCCCCCTCCCGATCCCGCCACCAAGATCGGCAGATCGTTGTATTGATGCGTCGCCCCGTCCCCCAAACCCGACCCATAGGTGAAGAGCGTGTTGTCCAACAAACTCGTCCCATCCGATTCCTCAACGCCCTCCATCCGCTCCACCAAATACGCAAACTGCTCCATGTGGAAACGATCCAACCTCAGCAACTTCTCCGCAAAATCCTTCTGATTGTGCGACATCTGATGATGACTCATCGGCCGCTCAAACAAACCGTCGTAGAGATACGGCGTATCCCAACGCTCCGGCCCCACCATCATCGTCGCCACCCGCGTCAACCCCGTCTGCAAGGCCACCACCATCAGATCCCCCATCAAGCGGATGTATTCCCCCCGCGGCAATCGTGAATCCGGCGGCTCCTCCATCGTCACCTCCGCCAACTCCCCCTTCATCTTCTCCAGACGATCCATCTGCGTCTCGATCATCCGCACCGATTCAAAATACTCCGCAAACTTCTGCTGATCCACATACCCCAGCTTCCGCCTCATCGACCGCGCATCGTCCAGCACCAGATCCGTGATGTCCCGGAAGGCCTTCGTCTCCTCCGTCCCGAACAACCGCCGATATGCCAAGCGCGGATCACGCAGCGACGGCGCCACATGGCCCGTCCCATACCACGAAATATTGTCAAAGTAGATCGACTCCTTGTTGTCCCGGTGGCTGTTGCAACTCAACTCCAGCGTCCGAAATGGCGTCACCGTCCCTACCCTGTCCCCCACCAGTTGATCCAGCGTCCGGTCCAGCGGCCACGCCGACGACTTGATCACATTGGGCGGCGCACTGCTCAGAAAACACGACGCGCACTGCGCATGGACATCCGTTCCATTCTGAAAGGTCCGATCCATCCCCGTGATCATCGCCACCTTCTCCTTCACCCCCTTCAACGGCTCCAGGGTGGGCGTCAATTGCAGGGGCTGCATCCCCACCGGAATCTTCGCCTTGCGGGGAATCTCCTTCATGTCCCCGATGAATTTCGGCAACACCGCATCCTGTTCCCCCGGGAAAAAACCCCGCCGCACCACCCCGATCGGCACATAGAAAAACGCCATTCTCTGCGCCGGACGCGCCCCACCCGGCACCGCCCCGGCCAAACTCTCCAGCCACGGCAGCGTCAGCACCGCACCACCGGCACCGCGCAGAAATGATCGTCGGGAGAGCTGTTTCATGGATTCGACTTGGGCTTCAAGGCATGGGACTTATGCAAAAAAGGATCGCTCAAAACAATCTGTTTCATCACCGCGCGCATCTTGAACCCCTCCCCCTCCGTCACCCTCACGATGCGATCCAACGCCGCCGCATCCGCCGCTCCCAGCCCGCGCCCCAGCGCATAGGCCAGCAAATGCCCCGCAAACCCCCGCGCAAACCGATCCTTTTCCGAGAGAATCGCATCCTTGAACTCCACAATGTTCGTGAACGTGTGCTTCCGGAACAATACCCCGCTGGAGTCCACTTTCCTCCCGTTCTCATACTCATCCCGCCAAGCCCCCGTCGGCCCATAGTTCTCCAGGGCAAATCCCAGCGGATCAATGTGCACATGACATCCCGCACAGTCTGGACGCTTGCGATGATCTTCAAACCGCTCCCGCAGGGTCATCTCCTTCGCCTCCTCCACCGTTGCCTCAGGCAAAGGCGGCACGTCCGCCGGTGGCGGCTCCGGCGGATCGTTGAAGATGACCGTCGCCACCCACGCCCCCCGCGTGATCGGTTGCGTCCTCGTCGCGTTCGAAGTCATCGTCATCACCGCCGCCGTGGTCAGCACCCCGCCCTCCCGCCGATCCTTCACCACCACCCGCTCATACGGGATTTCCACCGGCGGCGTGGGCACCTGCTTCGGATCACTCCGATACCACTTCTCCAAAAACGCACTCCGATAGCTGAAGTCCGAATCAATCAACTCCAAAATCGAACGATCCTCCACGAACACCGTCTCGAACAACAACAGCGGCTCCAGCATCATGTGCATGCTCGCCCGATACTTCGAAAAATAGAACTCCGGGTAGCGCTCCGGATCCGGCCGCGAGGAGATGATCCGGTCCAACTGCAGCCACTGCGCGGGAAAGCTGTCGCAAAACCGCTTCATCCGCACGTCATCCATCATCCGGTCTACCTGCCCCTCCAGCACCCCGGGATCACGCAGCTTCCCCCCCGCCGCCAACGCCAGCAACGGCCGGTCCGGAAGGCTCCCCCAAAGGAAGAAAGACAGCCGCGACGCCAATTCAAAATCATTCACCGGCACCATCCCCGCATCCGCCTCGGCCTCCTCATACAGATACAAAAAGCGCGGCGAAGCCAGTGTCGCCGAGGCCACCATCTTCATGCACTCCGTGAATCCCTTCCCCCTCTCCAGCCCTTCCAGCACATGCACGGTGTAGCGCCCCAACAACTCCTCCTCCACCGGCCCGCGAAAGGCCAGTCTCAAAAATCGCTCCAACCTCCCCCTCACCTCCTTTTCCGACCCCACCCCGGCCTTCGGCGGCTCGAAAAACTCCCTCCATATCCCACAGTTCTTCGCATTGAAATCCGGACTCTCCACAATCGACCGGCTCAGCTTCAAAAACGACTCCAACAACAACGGCGAAAGAGAAAGATGGTCCGCCTGATTGTCATAGCCGTGCTCCGCCCTCAGGTCCTGCGGAAACGGCGCCACCCCCTCCAGGCGTGGCTCGATCAGCTGCGACTTCCCCAACGGCCGACTCCCCGCCTTCAGCTTGGATGGCATCGTCCCCTGCGCCGGCTGAAAGTAGGCCCCATACTCCCGCAACATCCGCTCCGGCAGCGAAAACACCTCCACCTTCAGATCAAACAAGTCCCGCACCGCGTTGCTGTATTGAAACCGGTTCATCCGCCGCAACGGCGTCTCCGGCAACCCCACCCCCGACGCCACCGATCTCGCCAACAACCCCTCCAAGTGCCCGATCATCTCCCGCCGCACCTCCGGAGCCAACAGCTCCTCGTCCTCCGGCGGCATGTCCTCATACTCCAACGCCTCAATCAGGTCCGCCAACAAGTCCGGCTTCGCCAACAATTCCTCCTCCCCCCCCAACTCCAACAAATTGACCTTCCCCTTCACCTTTCCCTTCTCCCCGTGACACTTCACACAACTCTCCGCAAACACCGGCTGCAGATGCCCCGCAAACACCTCTCCATCCGCCGCGCTTGCAACGCCGATCAGGCAACAGGGAAGTAGCAGCAATGTCCGTTTGATCATTACGAATTGGAACCCCGAACAAGCAGCCGGGATCAGGGTAATCTACCCAGCCAACCCCCAATCTATTTCATCCAAACCTACCTCCTCTTCCACTCCGCCGCCTTCTTCTCCCAGTCCACCCCCCGATCAAAAATCGTCCCATACTTCTCGTACCCCTGCCACGGCACCCTCTTCGCCCTCCAATCTCCCACCGCTCCATCATAGAGCCCCCGCATCCGCGCCAAGGCCTTCCGACTGCTCGCGCTGGCCGCCTGATTCGTCATCTCCAGCGGATCCTCCGCCAACTGGAACAATTCCTCCGCCGCCGCCATCCCATCCCCGGCATACGGCCATTGGATGTACTTCCATTTCCTCGTCACCACCGCGAAACTCTGCGCCTTCGCCGGCCCCCACACATTGATCAGCGGCAGCCACTCATGCGTGCTCCCCGCCGGATCATCATAGAGCGGCAGCACACTCTTTCCATCGATCCCCGCCGGCACCTCCACCCCCGCCAATTCCATAATCGTCGGCGCCATGTCCACATTCCCCGTCAACGCACCGCTCCGACGCCCACCCTCCTTCTTCGAGCGCGGATCATAAACCACCAGCGGCACCCGTGAAGCCTCCTCATACGGCAGCACCTTCGACCCATACCCGTGCACCCCGCACAGAAATCCGTTGTCCGAGGTGAAAATCACCACCGTGTTCTCCTCCACCCCGTTCTTCTCCAACGCCTCCCGGATCATCCCCACCGCCACGTCCACCGCATGGATCTGCTGATGATACTTCGCCATCACCTCGTCAAACTTGTCCGCATACCCCCAACTCTCAAAGCGCTCATACTGCCGCCCCTGCCGACTCTGCTCCGAGAAATGCAACCCCGCCCGCCGCCCGTAGTTCGCCGGCTTCTTGAAGGTCTTCCCCGCATACACCGCGTCAAACTTCGGATCCGGCGTCACCGGCTGATGCGGCGCCTTGAAGCTGAGCGATAAACAAAACGGCTTCTCCCCCTTCGCCGCCAACTCAATGAAGTCCCGCCCGAACGCCCCATACGACAACGTCGAATGCGGATACTCCTTCGCATACTTCGCCATCGATTTGTTCTTCGCCGTCTCGTAGTGCGTCTGCCCCGGCCCCGCTCCCCACACATCAAAGTCCCCCTCCGGCAACACCCCCTTGCCCTCCGGCTTCTCAGCCACTTCAAAACCGATCTTCCCCGCCATCGCCGTGAAATACCCCGCCTTCCTCAATAGCACCGGATACGATTGCTCCCACCGCTCCCGCACCAGATTCCCATGGTCGAAGTTGCATCCATTCCGAAACTCGAACAGCCCCGTCATGATGTTCACCCGACTCGCCATGCAAATCGCCGTCGTCGCATAGTGCTTGTCGAACACCACCCCCTGCGCAGCCAAGCGATCAATATGCGGCGTCACCACATCCCCGTTCCCATAGCACCCCAGCGTGTTCACCGCCTGGTCGTCCGTCAGCAGAAAGACGATGTTCGGACGCTCCTCCACCGCAAAAGTCGATCCCGACAGGATCAACGCAATTCCCCAAACAATCAGACCCCCGTGCTTGGAATATCGCTTCATTCTGTCCCTCCTGTTCGATCCACCCGCAACGCCCTCCAATTGGAGCCAGCTATCGGACTCGAACCGATAACCCCCTCATTACAAGTGAGGTGCTCTACCATTGAAGCTAAGCTGGCCTGTCGCTTGGACGGGCGGAGTATGCCTCATTCATCGAGGCGGGCAAGTCGGAACGACGCTCTTTCTGATCGTCTTTTCCCCCCACCAAACCCATCATTCCAACCATGGTTATCGGAGTTCCCACGGAAATCAAAGTGCAGGAGCACCGCGTCAGCGTCATCCCCTCCGCCGTCGCCGAACTCGTCAACCGCGGCCACCGCGTCGTCGTCCAGGCCAGCGCCGGCGACGGATCCTCCTATCCCGACGCCCTCTACGCCGCCGCCGGTGCCGAAATCCTCCCCCACGCCGACGACGTCTTCGCCGAGGCCCAACTCATCGTCAAGGTGAAGGAACCACAGCCCGGGGAGATCGCCCGCCTCGGCCCCCAGCACGTCCTCTTCACCTACCTCCACCTCGCCGCCTCCAAACCCCTCACCGAAGCCCTCATGGCCTCCGGTTGCACCGCCCTCGCCTACGAAACCCTCGAGGTCAACCGCCGCCTCCCGCTCCTCGAACCCATGAGCGAAATCGCCGGCCGCATGTCCGCCATCGTCGGCTCCTATCACCTCGCCAAACACCGCGGCGGCCGTGGCATCCTCCTCGGCGGCGTCCCCGGCGTGGCTCCGGGCCGCGTCATCGTCCTCGGCGGCGGCAGCGCCGGCATCAACGCCGCCCGCGTCGCCGCCGGTATCGGGGCCGATGTCACCATCCTCGAGGTCGATATCGAACGCATGCGCTTCCTCGACATCACCATGGAGGGTGCCCACACCCTGTACTCCACCGAAGCCAACCTCGCCGAACAACTCCCCCGCGTCGATCTCATCATCGGCGCCGTCCTCGTCCCCGGCGCCGCAGCACCGAAACTCATCACCCGCGACATGCTCCGCCAGATGCAACCCGGCAGCGTCTTCGTCGACATCGCCATCGACCAGGGAGGCTGCGCCGAAACCAGTCGCCCCACCACCCACGGCGATCCCACCTACTTCGAGGAGAATGTCCTCCACTACTGCGTCGCCAACATGCCAGGCGCCTATGCCCGCACCGCCACCCAGGCCCTCAACAACGCCACCCACCGCTGGACCCACCTCCTCGCCGAACGCGGCCTCCTCGGTGCCTGCCAGGACCGCCCCGAACTCCTCACCGCCGTCAACATCGCCCACGGCCAACTCACCTGCCCCCCC
>JAQCFL010000180.1 GCA_027619375.1 Verrucomicrobiota bacterium
GTCGGAACATCGCCCGATCAACCAGCACCAATCCATTCTAACGTTTTAACGGAAAAAAATCCGCTTCCCACTTCGACTTCAAATAAATGACTTTCGCCAAGTTCGGCTAGAACCTGCGCAACAGGTTTCTGCCCGGTGTAGCGCTGCAACGCTTTCAAAACATCGATAATCTTGAGGAAAGCCTCCTGACCATCAGCATTCTTGACCCGAAAACACACCGAGAAAAACCCTCCGGTAGATCCGTGCTCTGCCAAATTAACGCGACTTACCACAGTCCAACCTCCGGAAATACCTCTCCCCAACAGCGCCTGCCACCATTGCTCCTGGTTAACTGTTGTGTTCATCACTATGGCTCTAATCGTCCGCGAATCCCCCTACTGGCACGCCTCGCACTCCTCGCCATTCAACATCGCCTCGATCGAACACGCGTTCTTCTGCTCCTCCGTGTATTCCGCCTTCTCCGCGACCCGCGCATCATCCGCCTTCTGCCGCGTCGCCACCGTCGATTTCTCGATGTTGTTCGCCTGCATCGTCCGCAAATAATACGTCGTCTTCAACCCCGTGTGCCACGCATGCCGATACATGTGACTCAACCCCTTCATGTCCGGCTCCGCCAGAAACAGATTCACCGACTGACTCTGGTCGATCCACTTCTGCCGCCGCGCCGCCGCATCGATGATCCGCTCATACCCCACCCCGAAGACGGTCAGGTGCTTTTGCTTGATCTCGTCCGAAATCTCCTGGATGTCCGCCAACTCCCCGTCGAAATACTTCAACTGGTCCAGCATCTCCGCGTTCCAGAGGTTCTCCTTCTTCAGGTCCTGCACCAACTCGCGGTTCAACACGATGAAGTCCCCGCTCAGGTTGCTCTTCACGTAGAGGTTCTTGTAGTTAGGCTCGATGCACGGCGTGGTGCCCATGATGTTCGAAATCGTCGCGGTCGGCGCGATCGCCAACACGTTCGAGTTCCGCATCCCCTGCTTCGCGATCTTCTCGCGCACCGGACGCCAATCCATCTTCCCACCACGCGGCACCTGCACTTCCTGACCCCGCTCCTGCTCCAGCAAATCCACGGTGTCCTGCGGCAGGATCCCGCGATCCCACTTCGATCCCTGGTAGGTCGAGTAGCTCCCCCGCTCCGCGGAAAGGTCACTCGACGCCCCGTAGGCATAGTAGGCGATCGCCTCCATGAACTCGTCGTTGAAATCCACCGCCGCATCACTCGCAAAGCTGAAGCCCTTCTTGAAGAGCGCGTTCTGCAATCCCATCACCCCCAACCCGATCGGCCGGTGCCGGCTGTTCGCCGTCTTCGCCGCGTCCGTCGGGTAGAAGTTGATGTCGATGACGTTGTCCAAGGCCCGGATCGCCACGGTGATGGTCTCCGCCAGCATCTCGTGATCCAGCATCCCGTCCTTCGTGATGTGCGTGTCCAGCACCACCGAACCAAGGTTGCAGACCGCCGTCTCCTCATCCGAGGTGTTCAGGGTGATCTCCGTGCATAGGTTCGAGGAGTGAATGACCCCCGCGTGATCCTGCGGACTGCGCACGTTGCAGGGATCCTTGAAGGTGATCCAGGGATGCCCGGTTTCGAAGAGCATCTTCAACATCGACTTCCATAGATCGATCGCCTGCACCTTCTCGCTCCACACCTTCCCCTCCTCCGCCATCGCCTCATACTCGCAATAGCGCTTCTCAAAGGCCTTCCCGTAAAGGTCATGCAGATCCTTCGCCTCGTTGGAGCGGAACAACGTCCACTCCTGCCGCGCCTCCATGCGCTTCATGAACAAATCCGGAATCCAGTTCGCGGTGTTCATGTCATGCGTCCGGCGGCGCTCATCACCCACGTTGCGGCGCAACTCCAGGAAATCGGTGATGTCGTTGTGCCAGGTCTCCAGATACGCGCAGCCCGATCCGCGGCGCTTGCCGCCCTGGTTCACCGCCACGAGCTGGTCGTTGTGCAGCTTCAGGAAGGGAATCACCCCCTGGCTCTCCCCGTTCGTCCCCTGAATGTAGGCTCCCGTGCCGCGCACCGCCGTCCAGGACCCGCCCAGACCACCCGCCCACTTCGATAGAAAGGCGTTCTCCGCAATCCCGCGGATCATGATCGACTCGATCGAGTCGTCCACCTTGTAGAGATAACAACTCGACAGCTGGCTGTGCAGCGTCCCGGAGTTGAACAGGGTCGGCGTGGAGGAACAGAAACGGCGCCCCTTGTAGAGTTGGTAAAGCCGGATCGCCCAGCTCTCCCGATCCTTCTCCTCCGCCTTGAAAAGACCCATCGAGACCCGCATCCAGAAGAACTGCGGCGTCTCCAGACGACGCTGCTTCTTCCCGGTCTTGTCCACAATCAAATAGCGATCATAGAGCGTCTGAATGCCGAGATAGTCGAAGTCCAGGTCCGCCGTGGGATCCAGGGCCTCCGCCATTCGATCAAGATCATAACGCTCAAGGATCTCCGGGTTGATCCGTTTGATCTTCACCCCATGCCTCAGATACTTCTTGAAGGCCCGCTTGTGCGCCGCCTTCAACTGCGACACCCCGTGCTTCAAAATGCTCCAGCCCAGCACCTCCTCGTAGATGTAGGAGAGTAGGATCCGCGCCGCAAACTTCGCAAAGTCCGCATCCCGCTCAATGAGCGCCTTCGCATTCAAAATGATCGTGTTCCGCAACCCCTCCTGCGAAATCTCCGCGCCGATCGATCGACGCAGCTCCTGGTCAATCTCGTCCTCGCTCAGGTTCAGCGTCAATCCGATCGCCGCAAACCGGATCCGCTTCCGGAGCTCCGTGCCATCCCAAAAATCACTCTTCCCGTCAGGAGCGGTCACCACCACCATCGACTCCTGGTTCGGATCCTCCGCCAGCTCGGCCTGCCGGACATCCCGCATCCGGGAGCGCTCCGCACGGTAGAGGATGTAGGACTCCGCCACCTTGAAGTAACCCTGCCGCATCAACTCCTCCTGCACCATGTCCTGCACGTCCTCGATGTGCACAAAGGCCTCGTCCCCCGTCCGCACCCGCAGCGTCACCCCCCGCGACACCTTCGCCGACGGCATGGGATCCTCCTTCGACGACAGAAAGGCATTGCGCACCGCCGTCTCGATCTTGCTCTCACTCCAGGGCACCACGTTGCCGTTCCGCCGAATCAGACGCACCGGCATCGGATGCGGCTCCTCACTCACCACGATCTCCCCGTTCCGGTCATAGCTCCGGTTGAAGACCACCGCTTTGGCCACGTCGTGGGCGTCGTTTTCAATCAGCGCCTTCTCGATCAGCAGATACAAGTCGTTCTGGCTCAACTTCAACTGACCACCACGCCGCACCTGCTCCATCAGACTCTTCGACACGTTGAAGGCCACCGCCGAAACAAAACCACGGTTCTCGTCGTTGAAAATCCCGTCCTCCCGCTCGTGCCGTGAAAGGAGAAGATCGGTCAGCGCCTGCCCGATCGTGTCCGCCACATCAGCCAGCGAAAACTCCTGCTCGGCACTCCCCCGCGTCACAATGATCTCCGGAATCGGCGTCCGATTCTCAGTGCTCAACGAATCATGCCAACTGAACCGATTCATCGGCTCGGGGCCGCCTCCCTCCCTTTCGATGACTTGTTTCAGGGCGAGATCTTCTTCGAGGGTAATGGCGCGGTACATTGGAATTCGGTGGTCTTGAATGTTTGGTGTTTAACGATGGGGCGGTTGGGTCGCAGGGTTGCGGTGGGTCAGCAAGGGGAGGCAGGTGTGGGACGAATGAGTCGGGGTAAAAGCGGGTGTGGATTGGGTGTGAAAATTCCGGGACAGCAGGACGCATGCCGCGCCCGTCGTCCCTTCAATCATCAAAGGTCGTCGTCCGTGTAGCCGCCACTCTCCAGAGCAGCGGACTTCTGATACTCGGTGACCCGGCCTTCGAAAAAATTCTGCTCCTTCTTGATGTCCATCATCTCCGCGAGCCACGGGAAGGGATTGGACACGTTGTCATGGAGCGGCTCGAGACGGCAGTTCACCAGACGGCGATCGGCGATGTAGTCGATGTATTGCTCGAACTCCACCACCGACAACCCCACCCCGGACACCGGGAGACAGTCGCGGATGAACTCCTTCTCCAAACGCACACCCTCCGCCATGGTCTGGCGCAGGTCCTGTTGGAAATCCGGCGTCCAAATCTCTGGATTCTCCTTCACCAACTCGTTCAACAGCTGCCGGAAAACGTCAATGTGGTTCGACTCGTCCCGCAGCGTGTAGCGGAACATCTGCCCGATCCCCGGAAACTTGTTCTGCCGGTAAAGGCTCAGGATCATCCCGAACAATCCGTAAAACTGCGTCCCCTCCATGATCTGCCCGAACATGAAGATGTTCTTCGCCAGGGCCTGCTTGTTCTCCAGCAGGGTCAGGTCCATGTCCCGGCGCAAGGCCCGGCTGTTGGAGACCACAAAGTTGTTCTTCGCCTTGATCGACGGCACGTCCTCGAACATCGCCTCGCACTCGTGCGGATTCATCCCGAGGGAGGAAATCATGTAAACCAGCGAGTCGGCATGGATGTTCTCCTCGTGCGCATGCCGGCCCAGCACCAGCTTCAACTCAGGCGCGGTCATGAACTCCCGCACCACGTGGATGATGTTGTCTCCCACGATCCCCTCCGCCGCGGAGAAGTAACCGATCCCCATCTTGATGATCCACTTCTCGCCCTCCGAGACCTCCTCACTGCGCCACTGCTCCACGTCCTTCTGCATCGGGATGTCCTCGGGTTCCCAATGGTTGTTTTTCATCGTCTTGTAGAGATCGTAGGCCCACTGATACTTCAGCGGGAGGATGTTGAAGAACATCGTCTCGCGACCGTTGATGACTCTCTTGGCCGCAAAGGCCGCCTCGGCTTTCTCACGATCTAGGATGAAGGTGCGGTCACCCAACTGAATGGTGGTGGTTTCGGACATTTCTATCGGGTAGTGACTAATGGATTGGTTTTCAGGGATTCCCAGCGTTCTTTCAGGGAATTTAACGGGTTCCGCCATTTCCGGTGAAACCGTCGAGGAGACTAGCGATCCCCCACTCTCTCAGTCAACGCGATTTTGCCCATATTGTATGCACAAATTATTAACACCCCAACATGTAGTGCGTTGGCCGCTTACCCAGCAGTTTGAATTTTGTCTTGCGCCCTCCCTGAGTTCCCAGATTTGAAGCACCACACCCCACTTTCTAACAAGCCCGGCCCCACCCCTCTCGGTGGCAAAAAAATCACCTCCTCCGGGGCCTCCCGCCGAACACTCTCGGTATTCTAAAATTTTGGAGAACCTTGGTAATTTTACGGCATTACCTCAATCGGCCCACTCGATTTTCTTAGGCTGAACCCCTTCATAAATTTTAACTTCTTCGGAATTGGAAAAACTATAGACTTGCTCTCCACCCCCCTTCCTTCCACAGTGATCGCACCCCTTCCGGACTGGCTTAGCCTCAATGCCACCAACGAGTTATGAAAGTCCTCCTCCTAGCCGCTGCGTCGGGGATGCTCTGCAGCCCCCTCCTCGCATCGGGCTCGGAGCCTAACGACTCGGCCAATCTGATTCTGGAGTCCACCGAAAGGCCCAGCTCATCCGTTCCCGAACCCCACCCTCTCCTCGTGGCGGGCATCGGCGGTCTCGCCATCCTCCTCTTCGCCCTCCGCCGCCGCTAGTGCTTCCCCGCCCCCTCAGTGCGACCAATCGTGCTGCTCCAACTCGCACACGCAGTGGGTCAACAAGCGGATCGCCAAGGCGATGTCCCCCTTGTTCGACATCTCGATCACCTGGTGAATGTGCCGCGTCGGAATCGAAACCGCTCCGGCTATCGAACCTCCCGGCGTCATCCGTTGCAACCCCGCGGTGTCCGTCCCTCCTCCCGCCAGAATCTCCGGCTGCCACTTGATCTTGTGGTCGTTCGCCACCCGCTTCATGTAGGCCACCATCCGCGTGTCGCAGATCACCGAGCTGTCCATGATCTTGATCCCCACTCCCTCCCCCAAACTGGTGCACTTCTCCTCCGGCTTCGCTCCCGGCGTGTCAAAGGCGATGGTCGTATCCAAACCAAAGCCAAAGTCCGGCTGGATCTCCAGAGCCGAGGCATTCGCCCCGCGAAGTCCGATCTCCTCCTGCACGGTGAAGACCGCATAGAAATCATAGCTCGGCTTGAGCTTGCCGGCCTTCAGGGCCCGCAGCGTTTCGATCAGCAAAAACACCGACACCCGGTTGTCCAGGGACTTCACATTCACACAGTCCCCCATCTCAATCAACCCCCGCTCCCGCGTCACCGAATCCCCCACCGCCACCAACTTCTCCACCTTCTTCTTCGGGAGTCCCAAATCAATGAAATAGTCCTTCAACTGCGGCGGCTTGGTCCGCTCCTCGGGGGTCATGATGTGGATCGGCTTCGAGCCCATCACCCCGATCACGTCCTTCCGCCCATGCACGATGACCCGCTGCGAGCTCAGCGTCTTCGGATCAAATCCACCCAGCGGATTGAAGCGCAGGAACCCATCCTCATCGATGTGCGTGACGATGAACCCGATCTCGTCCATGTGCGCCGCCGCCATCGTCTTCCTCTTCGCACTCTTCCCCTTCTTCAACGCCACCACGTTGCCGATCGCATCCACCCGCACCTCGTCGGCGAGCCCCTTCAACTCCTTCAGGACCAGATCCCGGATCCGCTTCTCAAATCCAGGCGCTCCCGGTGCTTCACAAATGCGGGCCAACAAATCGACATCGATCTTCATGCCGCGAGACCCTAGCAGCCTGTTGAAAAAGACGGGAATGAAAAACTGCGAGTCATTTTGGGGGCTGGCAAGGCGTGAGGAGGAAGTTGGTCGGGACCAGCGACCGACGAACAACGCCGCCAGATCCCAAAAGGGCCGCAGCCCGAAAGGTTTTCTGCTGTGCCCCTCCGGCGAAGCCGCAGTTCAATCGGGCCACATATCCCCCCATTTTTCGCTTTCGGGTTTTTCAACAGGCTGCTGAGCCCTCCCGCTGCTTGACAAGCAATCTGCCACGCCCATGTCCCGGCATAGCCCCCGAGGGCGACACCGGATCCCCATTCGCGAGATTCCCCGTCCATCCCGACCCGGCGAAACTCGGCGCGCGGAGACGGTTCGCGGTTCGATCTCCCCATTCCCCATTCCCCATTCCGAAAAAATCCTAAGACATTCCCCCTTCACCCGTTTCCCCTCATGTAGCCGGTCGCTCTCTAACAAGAAACTCTGCCTACCTCAACTTCCCTCCCCTTTCCCGCTCCCCGTGCCGGCCACAACGGCACCCCTCCCTCTCACGTCCCGGCGTGAGCTATGCCCAAAAAACTAACCAACACCACCACTCCCATGAGCCTCCACGCCCAACTCCATCCCGACGCCCAGCGCCGCTTCGATGCCCAACAACGCAACGCCCGCACCTCCAGCATCATCATCGCCATCCTCGGCACCACCCTCCTCGGCCTCCTCCTCGGCTTCTTCGCCATGAAGGTCGTCCTCGTCGAAACCAAGTCGCCCCAATACTTC
>JAQCFL010000181.1 GCA_027619375.1 Verrucomicrobiota bacterium
GAGGGAGAGGTGGAGGGTGGGCGGTGGTTTCTGTCGCCCCTGCAGGGCTCTGTCGATGGTTGGGGTGCGATCCCCGGGGCTGCGCTCGTTCCTCGCTGACCCCGGGCTGGGATGTATAGCCCCTTCAGGGCATTCGGGAGGGGGCGGCTACGGGGAGAGTTCCTTGTAGCGGTTTTGGAGGGATTTGGCCTCGTGGTTGGCGGCGGCGGATGTCCAGAAGGCGAGGTCCACCTTGAGCCCGGCCTCCTTCGCCTGCAGTTGATCGAGTTCGGCTTTGGGCGGAGGGAGTTCCTTTTCCTTGGCGGCCACCAGCTCCTGGGCGGGGGCGATGGCTTGTTCGAGGGTGGGGACTTCGGCCTTCAGGGCCTCAAGGGCTGCGGCGACGAGCTGGCGGCGTTCGGTGATCTGGCTGCGGCGTTCCTCGATCTTGTTCCACTCGGGCTCGGATTGCTTCAGGGCATGATCGGCGGCGGGGAGTTGTTGTTGGAGCTCGTCGGTCGGGTTCTGCAATTGGGCGAGAGCTTCCTTGTGTTGTTCGCGGGCGGCGGCAATTTCGTTGCGGCGGCCGTCGAGTTGGTTCCATTCCTGTTGGAGGTCCTCGTTTTCCTTGGTGAGGCGTTCGTTGCGTTGTTTGGCCTCGGTATGTTTTTGGACGGCGGTTTGATGGGCGGTCTTGGCGGCGGTGACGGCGGTTTCGGCGGCGGTGACCTTTGCCCGGGCGGCGGCGAGTTCCGCGGGGATGGTGCCGAGGGCTTTTTCGAGTGAGGCGAGGCGATCGGCGATGTGGGGCGGGTTGGCGTCGATCTGTCCGATTTTTGCGAAAGTCGTGGCGTCCCAGGTGGTGATGGCGCCGTTCCAATCGGCGGTGAAGAAGCGCTTGCCGTCGTGCGAGAAGGTCACCTCGACGACGAGGTCGCCGAAGGTGGGGAGTTCCTTCTCCTGAGTGAAGTCCGCCTTCCAGATCTTGACCTTCCTGTCGCGGCCGGAGGTGATGAAGCGTCCGTCCCGGGCGAAATCGAAGGCGAGGACGCCGCCCTCGTGGGCGTTGATTTTCTTCACCTGGCCGCCGTTGTTCATTTCCCAGAAGATGACCTGTCCGTCTTCCGAGGCGGTGGCGAGGAGGTTGGAGTCGGAGCGCCAGCGGACGACGTTGATGCCGAGTTGGTGGCCGCGGAGGGAGTGGAACTCGTTGCCTGATTCCGCCTCCCAGACCCAGGCTCCGCCGTTGCGGTCGGCGGTGGCGAGGAGGACGCCGTCGGGGGAGTAGGCGAGGCTGGTGATCCAGTCGGTGTGCTTCTTGATGGATTTCGCCTCCCCGCCGGTTTGGGTGTCCCAAAGTTTGATCAGACGGGAGGGGCCACCGGTGGCGACCGCGCCGAGATCGAGGCGGAGGCTGGCACCGAGGACGGAGTCGAAGGCCTTTCCGTGGCGCATGACTTCCTTGCCGGTGGTGATGTCCCAGGTGATGGTGGTGCCGGACTTGCCGGGCACGCCGCCGCCGGCGAGGAGGTATTTGCCGGAAGGGTGGAAAGAGAGGGTTTCGGGCTGGCCGGCGTCGAAGGGGAGAACGGCGGCGAGCTGGAGGTTGTCGGTATTGTAGAGGAGAACCTGCTTTTGGCCGGTCACGGCGAGGATGGGGGCCCAGGGGCTGGCGGCCATTTCGGCGATGGCGGAGGAGCGCAGGCCGACCACGACGGGTTCGAGGGAGAGGTGTTCCGGCATGGGCGGCGGGCCATCCGGTTTGGCGTTTGGGTCGATCTGCACGGCGAGATCGATCTTCGGTTTGCCGGCTTTTTTTGCGGAGGAGTCCTTGGTTTCGAGGAGTCCGCCATCGACCCATGCGCGGATGAGATCGGCCTGGGCCTTGGCGATTTTGTCGCCCTTGGGGGGCATCTTGTTTTCGCCGGTGTGGGTGACGGAGGCGAAGATGGTGGAGCTGCCGCCGTCCCCGGGTTCGGCGATTTTGCCGCCCGAGCCACCGGAGATGGTGCCGGAGTAATTGGACAAGTCGAGGCCGCCCTTCTGCTTGTCGGGATTGTGGCAGTTCAGGCAGGACTGCTCGAAGATCGGGAAGATGTGATCTTCGTAGGTGACCTTTTCCGCGGCGTGTGTGGCGGCGGACAGGAGGACCAGGGCCCCGGCAAGGACGGGGAGGGTGGCGTTGATGGTCGTGCGGCTCGACATCGTTCAGTGGTTGAAGATGAATTCCTTGGAATTGAGGAGGGCCCAGAAAATGTCGGTGAGGATTTCCCGCTTTTCCTTCTCGTCCATGGCCTGTGCCACGGCGGCGAGGAGGTTGTTCCTTTCGGATGCGGTGGGTTCGCGGCTGAGGGAGCGGATGTAGAGGGAGCGGATGATTTCCTCGGGGGATGTTCCTGCGTCGGAGAGCTTGCCGACGAGGTTGCCCTGGTTGATGCGGTTGTGGGCGGATTCGCCGTTGAGGAGGTGGAGGGCCTGGGAGAGGTTGGGCTCCATCTTGACCTCGCAGGAGCAGACCGTCTTGCGGGTGGCGCGGCCGAAGGTGGTGAGGAAGTAGTTGGAGGTGTTGCCATCGGCGATTTGCACGGCACGGGCCCCGAGGGGGAGGCCCTGGAACTTGTTCCGGGTGTCGGTGACCTGGGCGAGGACGTCGAGGAGGACCTCGGCGCGGACGCGGCGGATGAGGGAGCGGGAGAAGTTGGTGGCGTCGCCGGCGTTGGTCTCGTTGGTGCGGCTGGAGAGCTGGTAGGTGCGGGAGGTGCAGATGTCGCGGACGATCCTCTTGAAGTCATAGTTGTATTCCGTGAATCGGGTGGCGAGGGCCTCGAGGAGTTCGGGGTTGGTGGCGGGATTGGAGACGCGCACGTCATCGACGGGATCGGTGATGCCGACGCCGAAGAAGTGGGACCACATGATGTTGGCGACGTTCTTGGAGAACCAGGGATTCGACTCGGCGGTGAGCCATTTGGCGACGGCTTCGCGACGGGTTTGGTTGTTGGTGTCGACGGTGGCGTCGTCGCCGAGGAAGCGGGGGGGGACATTTTGTTTGGTGAGGGGGTGCTGGATGTCGCCGCCGCCGTCGAAGACGATCTGCTCGTTGGGGTCCTCGGCGGGTTTGCGTTTCACCTGGGCGAAGAAGGAGGCGAAGCCGTAGTAGTCGTTCATGGTCCAGCGGTCGAAGGGATGGTTGTGGCACTGGGCGCACTGGATGCGGGTGCCCATGAAGACCTGGGCGACATTTTCGGTGACCTTTTTCACGTCCAGTTCGAGCTTGTAGTAATTCGTGGCGGGATCGGAGAAGGTGCCGCCCCTTGCGGAGAGCAGATCGTAGATGATCTGGTTGAAGGGTTGGTTGCCGGCGATGCGGTCGCGGAGCCATTCATACCAGAGGAGGGCGGCCTTGTAGCTGACCTGGTTCGAGTTGTTGCCGGTGGAGCGGATTTGGAGGAGCTCGGCCCACTTCATGACCCACATTTCGGTGAACTCCTTGCGATCCAGGAGTTGATCGACGAGGGCCTCGCGTTTTTTGGGGGCCTGGTTGGCGAGGAAGGCGTCGCGTTCCCCGGCGGTGGGGAGGAGGCCGACGATGTCGAGGTAAACGCGGCGCAGGAAGACCTCGTCGCTGCAGAGTTCGGAGGGGATGATGCGCAGCTTGTGGAGTTTGGCTTGGACGTGGGAGTCGATGTAGTTGAACTCGGGCAGTTCCGGTTTGGTGTAGGTGGATTCGGCGGGAATGACGATGGCCTGGGAGCCTTCCGTGAAGGTGTGGAAGCGGGCCATGAGGAAGGCCTCGCCGCGGTTTTTCGTTTTGGCGAGGCCGGTGGAGGGATTGATGCCGACGCTGTTGTCGTTGGAGGAGCTGAAGGTGGAGAGGAGGGTGACATCGCGGTCGGTGCCGTCGGAGTAGCGGGCCCGGACGGTGAGGGGGACATTCACGCGGGAGCCGGCGACGACGTATTGTTTCGGTTCCACATCGATGCCGACGGGGAGGGGGATGTCGCTTTGATCGTAGGGGACGCCGTCGCGGATCCACTGCACGAAGGTTTGGTGCGAGGAGGAGCCGACCTCGAAGAGTTTGCCGCCGGTGTGGGGGACGAGTCCGGTGGCCTTGGTGACGAAGAGAGATTCCCCGGGGAGGGCGAGGTTGATGCGGCGGCCGGACATTTCGCGGGTGAGGCGGAAGTGGTCGCCCTGGGGATCGTAGCCGAAGAGGGAGAGCATGAAGCCGTCCTGGCCGCGGGCCGAGCCGTGACAGGAACCGGTATTGCAGCCACTGGCGGTGAGGATGGGCATGACATCGAGCTGGAAGCTGATGGGGCGCGGTGTGGTGGCCTCCTTGACGGAGACGGGGATCTCGGCAGACTGGCCGCGGAACTGGATCTGCAGGGAGGTGTCGCCGTCGGCGGTGGGGTAGAGGGTGGTTTGGTCGAGGCGGGCCTTGGAGGGATCGGCGAGGGAGAGCTTTGCCCAGGGGGTGACATCGCGGGTGGTGGCGTCCTGGTAGCGGGCCACGACGATGACGCGGTGGAAATCGGCGGCGGTTTCCAGGGTGACGCTGGAGGGATAGACCTCGATGCCGAGGAGGGTGGGGTCGGGTTCGTCGGGATTTTGGGCGGGGCCGAGGCGGGGTTGGGGAGTGAGGGTGACGCCTTCCTGCCAGGGAGTGCCGGCGACGATCCAGGCTTCGAGGAGGGCGGCTTGGGCTTCGGTGAGCGGGTCGCGATCGGCCTCCTCATCGTCGAGGGGGGGCATGAAGTCGTCGTCGTGGTGGGGGAGGCGGATGCGGCGGAGGAGTTCGGACTTGGCGGGTTCGGCGGTGTTGATGGCGTCCTCGTTTTCTCCGCCTTCCTGGAGGCCGGCGAGGGTGTTGAGGCGGAGGCCGCCCTTGTCCCTGTCGGCGCCGTGGCATTCCACGCAGTTCTGTTCGAGGAGCGGACGGACCTCCTCAAAGGTGGCGGCGAGGGCCAGAGGGGCGAGGCCGAGGGCCCCGAGCAGGCTGATGGAGGCGCGGGAGATCATTTCTGTTGGGCCTGACGAAGTTGTTCGAGTCGGGAGAGGGGCTTTTTGGGGGCCTCTTCCTTGGGGGTTTCCTCGGGAGCGGGTGTCGGTTTCGGCTCCTCGGGCTTTTTCGGGGCTGGCGGGGGCGGGTCGATGCGGAGGGTGCCGCCGGCCCCGACGCTGTGGGGGACGGGGTGGCCGTTCTCGGTGATGATGACCTGGGCGAAAATGTTGGCATGTTTGCCGACCTTGGCCTCCTCGGTGAGTTGGAGGGGGAAGATGACCTCTGGCTGGTCCTTCACGAAGGTGAGTTCGGTAGAGGTGACGCCGTGGGGGAGGCCGATGAGGGTGACCTTGGCGTTGCCTTCAAATGGTTTGAAATGCTCGAGCTTGCAGATCATCTCGGTGTTCTTGTTGGTCTCCGTGGCGGCCATTTCGATGGTCATGGCCACGTATGGTTCGGCGACCTTGAGGGGGAGGAGGCGGGAGGAGAGGAGGACGGAGCCCTTGTCGGTGCCGGCCTCGCCATCCACGGCGATGCGCCAGTCGCCGATGGGGGCCTCGGCGTTGGAATTGATCTGCATGGTGACCTCGTTCCGGCCTTCGGGGATGTCCACGCTGGCGGGGGCGCCGACGCCGGGAGGTTTCCAGGGGAGGGTGACCTTGATCTTGTTTTTGTAGCCCTCGTTGCGGGTGGCGATGATGCGCAGGAGCATGGTGCCGTTGCGGACGAGGGGGACGGGGGGGACCTCGAGGTCGAGGTGGAAGGGGGCCTCCTCGATGACCGCGACGGCGTGGCGGTTGCCGAGGGTGGAGTGGAAGGTGCCGGCGTTGTTGACCTCGATGTGGTGGATGGCCTCCTCGACGGGGCCGGTCAGGCCGGATTCCGGATCGCGGATCTGGAGGGCGTAGAGGCCGCCGGAGAGGGAGGCCTCGCCGTTGGCTTCGAAGACCACGGGGAAGGAGGTGACGCTGCGCAGGGCGGGGTCGACATCGACCTGCACGCCGTCCGGCAGTAGGGGGGCGGAGAACTCGACGTTGCAGCCGATGTTCTGGCGGTTGATGTTAAAGACGCGCATGGTGCGGTTGCCGCGGGGCACGGAGATCATCTTGTGCAGTTGGCTCTGGTTGCGTTCGGCGTAGGGGAGGGAGGCGCTGAGGGCGGGGCTGCGGGGGGCGATTTCGATGCGGTAGGTGTAGTCGGGGCCGGAGCGGTGGAGTTGGTCGCGGATGTTGACGAGGTAATCGCCGTCCTCGGGGACATCGAGGTCGAGGCGGCTGTCGGGTTCGCCGGCACCGGTGTCGTCGTTGCTGCCGAGGGCTTTGCCATCCTTGGCGGAGCGGACGATGATGACGCTGTCGAGGGGGGAGCGGAGGCTGCGGGCGAAGACCTGGACGCGGAGTTTCTGGCCCTTGGTGGCTTTGAAGCGAAACCAGTCCTTGTCCTCCTTTTTGGAGAGGATGCCGTGGAAGGCGATGGGGGTTTGGGCGGCTTCGGCGGGAACGGCTGCCTTGGCGCCCTCGTTCGGTTCGGTTTCGTCGAAGGAGGGCATGTCGGAGACGCGGACGGGAATGCCGGAGGGGCTGAGGAGATTGTTGGCGGCGGCGAGGGCGATGAAGTCGCCGGTCTCGGCGGGCATGGTGAAGGAGGTCTCGAAGTCTCCGGAGGCGTCCCCGATGAAGCGGAAGCCGCGTTGTTCGCCGGGCTTTGCTCCCGGCGGATAGATGGCGAGGGGGCGGGGGAATTCGCCGATGTGGGCACGGTATTGGCATTCGGCGCGGCCTTCATAGGAGGACTCGCGGATGAGGACGGTGTAGGCGCCGTCTTCGGGGACGACGATGGAGGCGGCGCAGTCGCGGCGGAGGAGGGGAATGTCGTCGGCGGAGGCGAGTTCGAAACGTTCGGCGTTGAGGATGGCCACGTAGGGGTCGAAGAGGATGCGGCCGAGGCGCATGCCCTCGACTTCCACGGAGAGGCGCTGGCCCTTCCTGCACTGCACCCGGTAGTAGTCGGCGTCCTCCTTGTCGGCGATGCCCTGGACCGTGGTGTTGAAGGGGATCTCCTGGGGGGCGGTGAACTCGTTGTTGCTTTCGGCCTCCATGACCGTCGGGAACTGCCCGACCCAGAGGGTGCGCATGGAGGTGACGCCGCCCTTGCAGCGGAGGCGGATGGGGTGTTCGCCGAGTTCGGCCTCGGGGGCGATGTTGATGACGGCGCGGACGGCCTTGAACTCGTCGCCGTCCAGCTCCAGGGACTTCACGGTGATGCCCGGTTTGTAGAAAAGGAGTTCCTCGGGTTGGTAGATGCGCTCGCCGTGGAGGGTGATGGTGAGCTCGGTGCCCCGTTGTGCGCCGCGGGGTTCGATGAGGTTGAGGTCGGGGGAGTAGGCCATGGCCTGGACGGTTCCCAGGAGGAGTCCGAGAAGGCAGAGCAGTGGACGAAACGTGGATTTCATGGGCTATCCGGGGCTGGAAGGCCGGCGATTGGGGGTGGGACAACGG
>JAQCFL010000182.1 GCA_027619375.1 Verrucomicrobiota bacterium
CCCTCACCGCGTCAACACCCCATACCGCGACTCCGGATCCAACCCGTGACACGCCTTCCGCAACTCCCCCGCCCCCGCCTTCCCCTCCTCCGCAAACACCAGTGACGCATAGTACAAAATCACCTGCCGCTCATTCATCTTCAGCCCCCCCTTCCCCTCCCTCGCGATCGGAATGAGAAACTCGAAATCCTTCACCGACGTCGGCCGCGTCCCGAATCGCTCCGGCACCTTGTAGTAGCCGATGGCCCGCACCATCCGCACCCGCGGATCGTTCGGAGCCCCCGCCACCGACGCCTCCAGATAGGCCTTCCCGCGGTTCAAATACTTCAACTTCGTCGGCCCCCAGAAACCCGCCTTGGCCCGCAACGCACAAGCACTCCCCAAATAGGCCCTCGCCAACTGATCCTTCCCGTCCGCCGCGATCCGCCCCTCGAACCTCGCGATCTGCACATCGATCTGCCCGGTGTCCTCCGTCATGCACTGGTCATGCCACTTCCTGTAGGACTCCGGCAGGCTTTCCCCCGCCAAGCGCCCCGCCACAGCAACGAGCAGCAACAACCCAATCAAGGTTCGTTTCATGACAAAAGCCCCAATCAATGCGTCGCCGCCAGCAACTCCTCCGAATAGTCCACCCGCTCCCGCTCCACCCCATACGATTCGCAGATCAGATTCGCCGAGATCCGCGCACTCTCAAAAATCGTCGGCAACCCGCTCCCCGGATGCGTCCCCCCTCCCACCAGATACACGTTCGAGAAGCCCTTCAACTTGTTCTGCGGCCTGAAATACAGCATCTGGTCGATGGTGTGGGCAAAGTTGAAGGTCGCCCCGATGAAGATGTTCGCGTCCTGCCAGCCCTGCGGCGTGATGCAGCGCTCCTCCACGATGTGCTCCCGCAAATCCTTCATCCCCGTCTTCTCAATGATCCGGTCCAGCACCTGCTCCCGATACGCCGCCTTGTTCTCCTCCCACGAATACCCGTTCCGCATGTTGATGGTCGGCACCAGCACATACAGCTGTGAATGCCCCGCCGGCGCCACGGTCTTGTCGTTGATGCTGGAGTTGCGCACGTAGATCGACGGATCTCCCGACACCTCCCGCTCCCCCTGGATGTCCCGCACGTTCCGCTCATAGTCGTCCGCAAAGAGTATGTGGTGATGCGGCTCATCCTCGTAGATCTTGTCCAGCCCCAGATAGAGCATGAAGGTCGAGCACGAGAATTTCTTCTTCATCATGGCCGCCTTCGGAACGTTCTTCTTCCCGAACATCGTCGTCCGGGCATGCGCATAGTCCGCGTTCACGATCAGGTCATCGCATTCCAGCACCTCCCCGCTCGTCAACACCACCGAGGACACCCGCTTCCCCTCATACTCCACACTCGCCACCTCGCTGTTCAGCCGCAGCGTCCCCCCCTCCTCCTCGAACACCTTCGCCATCCCCTCCGACATCTTCGAAAGCCCGCCCTCCACGTGATAGATCCCGTGGGCGTACTCGATGTAGGAAAGAATGCTGAACAAGGCCGGACAACTCCACGGCGACATGCCCAGGTATTTCGCCTGAAAGGTGAAGGCCAGCTTCAGCCGCTCGTCATCGAAATACTCCCCCAGCACATCCATCACCGATTTCGTCGTCGCCACGTAGGGCAGCGCCCTCAATAGCCGCTTCCCGAAATAGTCCCGCAATCGCAAATACGGCTTCTGCAAACACGGAAAGATCACCCGCAACTTCTGCGCATGATCCCTCATGAAGTGCCGGTAGTTCTCCGCCTGCCCCGGAAACGCCGCCTCGATGTGCTTCACCATCGTCTCCTCGTCCGAACTCGTCTCCATCGACACATCCCCCCAGGTCAGCCGCGTCATCGGATCCAGCTTCGTGAAATTCAAATACTCCTCCGGCTTCCGCCCCGTCTCCGCGAAGACCTCGTCCAGCGTGA
The DNA here is from genome assembly GCA_027619375.1 of Verrucomicrobiota bacterium. Lineage (GTDB taxonomy): Bacteria > Verrucomicrobiota > Verrucomicrobiia > Verrucomicrobiales > Akkermansiaceae > JAPKDA01. The sequence goes on from JAQCFL010000182.1 coordinate 1,931, forward strand.
ATTTCTGGTGCAGGAAGGTCGGCCCCGTATCAAATGTATATGGCCCCGCCTTCAAGGGCGCGTTCCGCCCCCCCAACACCCCCGCCTTTTCCAGGATGGTCACATCATAGCCCCGATGCGCCAGCAACATGCCACTGGTCAGCCCCCCGGGCCCCGATCCGACGATAATGATGCGTTTCTTCATGAATTACAGGAAAGCCCTATTATTTGACAGCTTTTCCCTTTTGCAACCCATCCATTCACAATTACCCATAATCCCCCATTTGGACTGCGGTGGCAGAGTGAGTCTGCGAACGCCGACACCGCTTCCCGCCCAACCCGTGGCTGTCGGCGTCCCGCCGCAGGCCGTCACCGTGGCATCCCGCCGCGATCCCCAGTCCTGTCGTCTCCCCCAAACAGCCTTGCCGCCAACTTGGACTGCGGCGCCAGCGCGTTCTCCCCCCCCTACCGCACCCCACTCTCCGCCCGAAATTTCCGCAACTCCGCCTTCCCCATATACCGCCCCAATATCTTGTCCGGCGTCCGGTGCAAATCCAACAACACCAACGCATCCAGACAGTTCCCGAAAGCCGGATCCACATTGAACTCCAACAAGGTCGCATTCAGCTTCAAATACTGCCGCAGCAAAATCGGCACCCCCTTCCCGTCCGGCTCCAAATCCGACACCCGCGCCGAGACCTCCTCGATGTTCTCCAACCGCGCACTGATCTCCCCGAAGTCCGGATCGGCAAACGGGTGATACGGCTTCACGAAGGAAGCCAACCCCACCTCCCGCGTCTTCTCCCGCATGAAGCGCACGATCAGGTTCTTCGAAATGGAGGTGTAGTCATTGCTGATGCTCACCGGCCCGAACAGCTTCCCGTAGCGCGGATGGCGACCCACATACGCCGCCAGCCCCTTCCACAACCCCAGCAAGCTCCCCAGCGACCGCTGATACTCCAGCGCCACAAACGAACGCCCCAACTCCAGCCCCGGATTCAAATGATCCAAAAACGGCTGCTCAAAGGCGAACAAGGTCGAGCAATACAACCCCCGCGGCCCGTGCTCCTTCAAGATCACATCGGTCCGCCCCACCCGATAGGCCCCCGCCACCGTCTGCGCCTCGCGATCCCACAGAAAAAGATGCAGATACCAGGCATCATACTCGTCCAGATCCCGCGCCTTCCCGCTGCCTTCCCCCACCGCCCGAAAGCAAATCTCCCGCAGCCTCCCGATCTCCTCCAACACCGCCGGCAACTCCCCTGCCGCCCCTAGGAACACCTCCAGCTTCCCCTGCCTCGCGATCACCCCCACCCGCTCCCTCAAGCGATCCACCTCCTCCGTCAACAAGGCTGCTGCAATCGGCTCAGCGATCGGTGATGATGGCAAGAAATCCATGCGTTTCTATTTCGAGTTCCCCGATCCTAGTCCCCATCCCTGCCTTTCATAAATTCATTTTGGTGAAGGAATGATCGTTTCCATCGATGCCCACCCCTCAACCCGCCTCCAACCCCACCCGGTGGCGCAACGTCGACGGAGCAACCCCGAACCCCTCATCCACCCGCACCCCGAGCGCCTGACAGATCCCGCCGATCATCGCGAAGTGATGCACGGTATGACTCACCAAAAACTGCAACTCCCGCCCCGCCGTCGAAGGCTGCCACGGAATCTCGTCCCCCCCGCAGTCCATCTTCACCTGCACCACTTCCGGAAGCTCCGCCTCCAACAGCGCCTCCATCGCCCCCAACACCTCCCCCAGCCTCTCCCGCGCCGCGGCAGGCTGCGTTTCCACCATCACATCCCGCTCCCGCGCATCGTAGTCGATGCGGCCATTCTCCATCCCTCCAAGGAACGACTGATAGTGATCGAGACAATGCCGCAGATGCCCTCCGATCGAAGAATCATAGAAACTCGCCGCAGGCTCCGCGAAACACGCGTCACCCAAGCGATCAAGAAGCAAAGTGGCCTGCCGGAGGTAGTGCAGGTTCGCGTGAATCAAGCGTTCCATGGGGCGGTATCCTGCCAGTGTGAACCCCAAAACCGCAATTCAATTTCCTGCACCCGAAGCATCGGGCCACAAGGCCCGTAATCACCTGTCCCGTAGGCTCACGCACCTCCACCCCCACCCCGCAGCCCCCCTCCCTCAGCGTATTTCTCCCACCGCTTCCCGGAAAAACCGCGTCCGCTCCCCCACCTCCTCCGGCCACTCCCCCGCCCCGATCAACTCGCCCGCCGAACAACGCACCGTCCTCCCCCTCGTCTCCACAAACACCCGCGGGATGAATCCACTCCGCAGGAAGGGATGGATCTTCGCCACAATCTGAAACCACGCCGGGTTCTGTCCGTGGAACCGCACCGGCAGCACCGGCACCCCAAGCTTGCCCACCATGCGCGCCGTGTGATCCGGCCACGGCGGATCCTCCACCCGCGCCGATTCCGACTGCCAGCAGGAAACAGCCCCCGCCGGAAAAATCACCAGCAGCCCTCCACCACGCACATGCTCCATGGCCGCCATCAACACCTTCAGGTTCCTCCGCTCACTCTGCTCACCCCCCATCACCTCCAGCGGAAACATCCAGGGACTGATCGCCTTGATCCCACACACCTCCGCGTTGGCCAGAATCATGGTATCCCTCCTCACCCTCTTGCAGAGCGCCGGCAGGGCAATCGCATCCGCCCCGCCAAAGGGATGGTTCGCGATCACCACCAGCGGCCCGCTCTCCGGAATCCCCGCGCACCCCCCCGCCTCCTCCAAACCAATCCCCGCCGCGGCAAGGAACGCCGCAAATGGCTCCTCTCCCGCCGCCGCCCGGCATTCCAACTCTTCCTCAATGGCCCAAATCTCCGGCAACTTCAGCAAGCGCTCCAAGGCACCCCGCACGCACCCCCGCCAGCCCTCCCCATCCAACCACGGCAGATAATTGCGGAGATCCAACAGCTGCTCACTCTTCCGCTTCATCCTCCTCCTTCTTCTTCAACAAGACATCCGCTTCAAACCACTCCTGCCGCCGATGCTCCCGCACCAACGCCCACAACTCCCCCAACGACGTCGGCTCCGCCAATCCTTCCCGCACATTCCTCGCCCCCAGATCACAGGCCCGCTCCCAATGCCCACACAGATCCCGCATCCCCGACCACCACGCATACCCCGGCTGATAAATATGCGCCGGCTCTCCGCTCACCCCGTTCAACTCCAAAATCACCATCCCCCGCCCCGCCCGGAACTCCTCCACCGAGGGCACCTTCACATCGTAACGCCCACAACCCAAGCCCACCAACTCCGCCCCCAGTCGCGCAAACACTCCCTCCATTTCCTCCGTCACCAACTCCCGCTCATCCGTGAACACCGCCCCCCGCGCATGCGTCCCCAACTCCACCAGCACCCGCTCCTCACCCTCCGCCGGCACTTCCTCCCGCTGATCCTCATACTTCGCCAAATAGTAATCCGCCATCAACAGCGCCCGATCATCCGCAAGGATCAACTCCTCCAAGGTCTTCACCCCATCCCCCACCACCCGCTGCGGATGCTTCCCCGCGATCGAAGTGATCCGCCCCCCTTCGCCTTCCAACTCCCGCATCCACTGCACTCCATACTCCACCCCACCCACATACTCCTGCACGATGGACGTCTCCCGATACGCCTTCAGCCATGCCTCCGCCATCTCCCCATCACGCACCACCGCCACCCCCTGCCCCCGCTCCCCCACGTCCGGCTTCAACACCAGCGGCCACCCATGCTCCCCCGCAAACTCCTCCACCGCCGCCAGCCGCTTATCCTCGTCCCCCCCCGCCAACCGCTCATACGCCGCACACCGGATCCGCTCCGGCGCGGACGAGTGAATGGAATCCAATATCCCCCCCTTCGACTCCATCGCAAACCCACTGTGCGGCATCCCCGGATTGCAGGCCGTGAACATCGCCACCGCCCGATGCCGCAGTGCCTGCCACAGCAGCACCACCAACACCGGCGGATACACCGCCCACACCGGCCAGAACTCCCAACGCCGCAGCCGCGTCCACCGCGAGCGCAACAAACGCCTCCCCCGCCACGTGAACGACGGCACCACCACCTTGATCATCACCCACACCAGCAGCACCAACCCGATGATGATCGGCCACGCCCACCGTTGATACGACTCCACCCACTCCAACACCGCCCGGCCAAAGACATAGGCCAGCCCGCAGATCACCGGCGTCCACATCCACGCCCCCAGCGCCAGCGCGATCACAAACTTCTTGAACGACCACCCCACCGCCCCCGCCGCCACGAACGACGGCAACCGCATCCCCGGCACGAACCGCGACACAAACACCCACTTCATCCCGTGCTCCTCAAAGAGCCGCCGACCCTTCGCGATCCGCTTCGGATTCGCCACCCGATCCATCCACTTCCAATGCTTCCGCGTGTTTGCCGCCATGTAGCCGATCCAGTAGAGCCCCATGTCCCCGCACCAGATCCCCACCGCACAGGCACTGATCGCCTCCACGATCGACAACCATCCCTGCGCCGCCAGCAGCCCGCCACAAATACACGCGAGGTCCTCGCTGGTGAAGGTCGCCAGCGCCAGCATCACCATCAAGAGCCAATGCGAGGACCCATAGCCCTGCAACCACTCTAGAAGCGATGAACTACCCTCCGTATCCGCCAGCAGCATCATTCGAGACTCCCGAAACCTGAGAGACCAGCCCCCCCGGGTCAATCGCTCATTCCCGATCCAACCCGATCCGGTGCGCTTCCGGCAGTCCGCCAAACTCCCGGCGCTCCTCCCAATAGTCCCAACAAACCCGCTCCCGCCCCACCCGCACCCGGCTGCGGCTCATCGTCTGGGCATCCTCCCGACACATCCGCACCGTGTAGGCACTTGGCCCCCCGCCCGTGTCGGCATGGTATTTTTCCAAATCCCGTCCCTCCCAACGCGAGTGCCCGATCAGCTCCGCAAATCGCGCCCGCCGCGCCGCCTCCACCTCATCGAAATGATACGACGAAGAACACAGCGGCATCGCCAGCTCCGTTCGGCTCAAGGCCCGCCCATTCCAGTCGAACCCCCGCTCACCCACCGCATCAAACGCCACCAGCGTGAATGGCCGCACCCGCCCCAGATCCTCGCTCCGAAGCTGCTCCTCCACCGCCGGCACATTCTCCATCCCCGCCATTCGCTCCACCAACAAGCCCCGACTCTCCGCCGGTCCGGAAAATTCATGCTCCTCGTGCCAGCGATTCAACAAGCACACCACCACCCCCTTCGCGTTCGCCACCATCCACGTCCCCCCCGCATCCGGATCCCGCGGCGACAAATACCACACCCCGCCCACCACAAATCGCCGCGGCTCCACCGCCCGACTCCGCGTCTTCTTCTCGTCCCGATTGAAGAACACCTCGAAGGTATCCACAGACCCCCGCCACCAAGTCAAAGTACACATGATTGATAAAACCGCCCCCCAGCCCATGCCAGATTCCAGCCTCCGGATCAACTTCCGAGCTCCGGCCCAATCCCCCCCGGTCACCCGCTCCCTCATTCCCCGGAGGGG
>JAQCFL010000183.1 GCA_027619375.1 Verrucomicrobiota bacterium
GGGGGAGGGGGCCGAGGAGGGGGCCGAGGAGGGGGCCGAGGAGGGAGAGGGTGGAGAGGGCTCGCTTCATGATCTTGGAGGGAGGATAAGCGGGGCCTGGTGGGGCCGGGAAGAAGGAACTTGGGCCTTTGCGATTGATCGGCGCGGGGAGGTGCGTAGTCTGGGCATCAAGAAGTGCTGCAGTATTTAAAAGACCATTGGCAGGGTGGAGTGGAGATTGTGATTCTCTGGATCTTCATCTATCAGCTTTACCGGGCCTTTCGGGCCACGCGTGGGGCCCGGATTCTGGTGGGATTGGCCCTGGTGTTTATTGCCCTGACCTTTGCCTCCCAGCTTTTGCAGCTGCAGGTGATCGGGTTCATCATCCGGTGGGCGACGGCCTTCCTGGCCCTGGCGCTGCTGATCATCTTCCAGCCGGAGTTGCGGAGTGCGCTGGCGCGGTTGGGGAGCACGCGGCTCTTTTCCTTTTCGACCACGCAGCAGGAGAAATTTCTGGAGACGCTCGGTGATGCGGTGGTGCAGTTGTCGCGGAAGCGGTTCGGGGCGTTGTTTGCGCTGGAGCGGTCGATCAGTCTGAAGGAGCACGCCGAGACCGGAGTGGCGGTGGGGGCGAAGTTGAGCACGGAGTTGGCGGTGACGATCTTCCATCCGAAGACGGCGCTGCATGACGGGGGGATGGTGCTTTCGAAGGAAACGGTGACGGCGGCGGCCTGTGTGTTTCCGGTGAGTCAGAAGGAGTTGTCGGACCGTTCGATGGGGTTGCGCCACCGGGCGGGGATCGGGCTGACCGAGGAAACCGATGCGGTGACCATCGTGGTGAGTGAGGAGACCGGTTCGATTTCCATCTGCATGGACGGGAGCATTGAGCGGAACCTGAACGAGGATGAGTTTCGGAAGCGGTTGGAGGAGATCTTTTTGAGTGATGAGCAGGATGATGAAAAACTGGTTGGTGCACAATTGGATGGCGAAGATCGCGTCGCTGCTACTGGCGACCGCTCTTTGGTTTCTGATTAACGAGCACCTGACGGAGGGCGACAAACCCGATGAGCGCAGGGAGGGGGCATCGCCTCTGCCCCCGGTCTCAACGCAGACGCCGCCGGGAGAATTGTGAGCGGGTTTGTGGTGACCGGAACGGGGACGGGGGTGGGGAAGACCTATTTCACGGCTCTGGCCTTGCGTGCTTTGCGGGAGGCGGGAGTGGATGCGGTGGGGTTGAAGCCGGTCTGTTGCGGGGGGCGGGAGGATGCGGTGGCGTTGTGGGAGGCGAGTGGGCGGGTGGAGGAGATCGAGATGTTGAATCCGGTGTGGCTGCGGGCTCCGGTGGCGCCGTTGGTGGCGGCGGAGTTGGATGGGGTGAAGATGGACACGGCGGAGTGGGGAGCGCATGCGAGGAAGTTGGCGGATCGGCACGAGCTGGTGTTGTTGGAAGGGGTGGGGGGCTGGGAGGTGCCGTTGGCAGAGGGGGAGGTGTTCGGGGATTTTGCGGCGACGCTGGGGTGGCCGGTGATCGTGGTGGTGGGGAATCAGCTCGGGGCGTTGAACCATACGCTGCTGACGGTGAAGGCCATCGCGGCGCGGGGTTTGCACTTGGCGGGGCTGGTGCTGAATCATTTGGAGGAGGAGCGGGATGTGGCGATGGTGAGCAACCGGGCGGTGTTGGCGGAGTGGGTGCGGGCGGATTGGCAGATCGAGTTGATGCCGGGGCAGGATTGGTTGGAGGGGGAGGTGGTGGAGGGAATGCGGAATGCGGATTGCCGATTGGAGAGCGGGGAAGGTGGAATCGTGGGTTGAAATGGGGGGAGGGGGGTGTCAGGTTTCGGCCGTGAAGGTTGCAGAAGTTCCAGATTCGACCGGGCATTTCGGGAAGTACGGCGGGATGTTCGTGCCGGAGACACTGATTGCGCCGTTGCAGGAATTGTCGGCGGAGTATGCCCGGGCGAAGGAGGATCCGGAGTTTCGGCGGGAGCTGGATCATTTGCTGGCCGACTACTGTGGACGGCCGACACCGTTGTATTTCGCGGATCGCTGGACGGAGAAGCTGGGTGGAGCGAAAATTTATCTGAAGCGGGAGGATCTCCTGCACACCGGGGCGCACAAGATCAACAATGCGATCGGGCAGGCCTTGCTGGCGAGGCGCTTGGGGAAGAAGCGGGTCATCGCGGAGACCGGGGCGGGGCAGCATGGGGTGGCGACGGCGACGGTGTGCGCGCGGTTTGGCTTGGAGTGCGTGGTCTACATGGGGGCGGTGGACATGGAGCGGCAGGCGCTGAACGTGGCGCGGATGCGCTTGTTGGGGGCGGAGGTGCGGGCCGTGACGGCGGGGCAGGCCACGCTGAAGGAGGCGGTGAACGAGGCGATGCGGGACTGGGTGGCCTCGGTGGAGACGACGCATTACATTCTCGGCTCGGCGCTGGGCTCGCATCCCTTTCCGATGATGGTGCGCGATTTTCACCGGGTGATCGGGGTGGAGGCGCGGAAGCAGATTTTGGAGAAGGAAGGGCGACTGCCGGATCTGCTGGTGGCGTGTGTGGGGGGTGGGTCGAATGCGATCGGTTTGTTTCATCCGTTTCTCGAGGATGAGGACGTGCGGATGGTGGGGGTCGAGGCGGGGGGCGACGGGATCATCCCGGAGCGGCACGCGGCGCGGTTTCAAGGGGGGAAGCTGGGAGTGTTGCAGGGGACGCGGACCTGGTTGCTGGCGAATGAGGATGGGCAGATCGAGTTGACGCATTCGGTGAGTGCGGGGCTGGATTACGCGGCGATCGGGCCGGAGCACGCCTATTTGAAGGAGTTGGGGCGGGTGGAATATACCTATGCGACGGATAAGGAGGCGCTGGCGGCGTTCAAGGAGCTGTCGGAGACGGAGGGGATCCTGCCGGCGCTGGAGAGCGCGCATGCCATGGCCTATGTGTCGAAGATCGCGGGGAGTTTGCCGCAGGAGTCGGTGATCATCGCGAATCTTTCGGGGCGCGGGGACAAGGATGTGGAGCAGGCGGCGCGGTTTTTGCTGGGGGAGTGAAGGGGGGGGGGATCCCGGAGGGATCAAAGCCATTGGCGCGGGGTCGAGGAACCTGCGCCTGCTGCGGGTGACGAACAACCCGGGAACGGGCGATTCAACGGAAGTGGGCGCCCCGGGCAGGGGTGCCAGGAGTGGACGTTCCGCAGTCAACCTTTCGCGGTGGCTGCAACCCTTGCCAAGGTCGGGAGCAGGTGAGCCGGTTGACCGGTGGTGTCGTCGCGTTGCTCCTCAACCACCGGCTAATGGCTCTGGATCCCTCCGGGATGTGTCTAAGGATCAGGGCGAAAACGATGGGCTTTGTGCCATGTCTCTTTGAGGGACGGGGAGGGCTTGCGACCGGGACGGTCACGCCACTATTTCCACCAGTCGCTGTCCTTTTCCCAGGGTTGGCGGGGGGGGCTCTTTTTGGTTGGCGGTGCCGGCTGGCTTTTTGTCGCGCCAGGGTTGCTCCTCTTCATCGAGGAGGCCGTCCTCGATGTCGGGTTTGCGGTCGGCTTTGCGGGCCATGACCCAGAAGATGGTGAAGAGCATGCCGAGGGAGAAGGCGAGGGTGGCGACCATGGTGAGGGCCAGACCGTCGGAGGGGGTGAGGGGCATGGGAATGGAGGAGTGGAGAAATGGGGGGCGCTGGGGTTACTCGAGGAGGCGGCGCATGGGGATGAGGTGGGAGAACTCGAAGCCGTGTTGTTTGAAGAACTCCTGGGAAGCGGCACCGAGCTTGTCGGTGAGGAGGGTGATGCGCTTGAACTTTTTCTGCTGAGCGAAGTCGATGACGTGCTCGAGGATGAGGGTGCCGTAGCCCTGTTTGCGATGATCGGGATGGATGACGACATCCTCCATGAGGACGACGAATCCGCCGAGGGCGGTGGAGATGGTGAAGAGGAGGTTGACCATGCCGATGATGCGTTCGTCGTTGCGGAGGACGAAGATGCGGCCGCGGCTGGGTTCCTCGAGGATGAGGCGGATGCCGCGGTCGTGGGCCTGGTGATCGGGGGTGAAGTCGCCCTGGAGATCCATGAGTTCGGCGACGAGGTCGATGAGGGCGGGGAGGTCCTCGATGGTGGCCGGTTCGACGCGGACGGCGGTGCCGGGGGAGTCGAGGGGAGCAGATGTTTGGGCCATAGCTGGTCTGTAGCAGTTCCGGGAGGGGTGGTCAGGTGGAAATTTGGGGATCGGGGGAAGGTTGGAAGGGGGTGCTTTCTTTCAAGAGCCTGACAATCAGTCCGGGAGAGGGAGTTGGGTGCCGGGAAATGGGCTGAAAAACAAGGGTGTCTGGTGTGTCGGAGGGGCGGGAAGAGAATCTGAAGTTGGTGGATTGACAATTGACGGCGGATGGCTAGTTTCTCCGGCCCCGCCGCCGGGCGCGGGATTTTCACCGTAAATTTTCAGACCGATGAGCAAGCGCACCTACCAACCGTCCAAGCGAGTCCGTAAGCAGCAGCATGGCTTCCGTGCCCGCATGGCGACCAAGGCTGGTCGCGGTATTATCAAGAATCGTCGTCGCAAGGGCCGAAAGCGTCTTCTGCCGAAGGGTGCGGAGATTCACTTCAAGCGTCACACGACGCAGCACGGTTCCTAACACCGTCCGGCATGGCCGGAGCAAACAAGCCCGAGCGGGAGGGTGCCGATTCCGCGAATCGCAGCATGACGCGTGTTTCGCGGCGGGAGAGCATGACGCGGCGGAGTGAATTCGCCTTGGTCCGGGAGAGGGGACGCTCCCAGGCGGGCCGTTATCTGGTGATGGCGACGATGGAGGATGCCGCGTTGGAAGGCTGCAAGTTCGGCTTTGTGACCTCGAAGCGGGTGGGGAATGCGGTGGTGCGCAACCGGCTGCGGCGGCAGTTGCGCTCGGTGGTGCGGGAGTATGGGGAGGAGTTGCAGGCGGGCCGCTATGTGGTGATGATCGCCCGGTTTCGGGCGGGGGAGGCGGATTATGAGGAACTGGTGAAGGACTGGCGGAAACTGGTGCGGCGATTGGAGATCGGAAAGGAGGCGGAATGAAGCGGATCATCCGTGGGCTCATTCGCGGCTATCAGCTGTTCATGCGCCCGATGCTGCATTATTTCTCCGGACCGGAGGGGCTGTGCCGATACACGCCGAGTTGCTCGAACTATTGCCTGGAAGCAGTGGAGCGCCACGGGGTTTGGAAAGGCTTGTGGATGGGGCTTCGCCGGATTTTGCGCTGTCATCCATGGGGGGGCTGTGGTTATGACCCCGTGCCGCCGGTCAGGGGGGCGGAGAACCCTTCGCCGCATGACACGGAGTAATCACTCTCATTAGACTTATGCTCGACCGGAAAGCTTGGATCATACTGCTGCTGTGTGCGGCGGCGTTGGCTGCGAACATCTCCCTCCGCTCGAAGACGGAACGGGAGCGGAAGGCGTGGGAGGAGGCCAACAAGACGACGGAGGAGGAGGTGCAGACGCCGGCGGGGACTCCCGCCGTGGAAGAGGAGGCTCCTGCTCCGGTGGTCGTGCCGGTGGAGGAGGTGACCGTGGTGTTGAAGAGCGAAGAGGCGCTGTTCGAGTTTACGAATCGCGGGGGCGGTCTGAAGACGGTGGACATTCTCGGGCAGCACATCGTGGGGGATGCGAAGGAGGATGTGTTGATCAACCGCTTCGGGACGAATGCGATCGGGGCGCTGACAAAGGGGACGGATTCCTATCTGAACGAGTTCTACGAAATGGTCAGCCAGAGTGATCGGGAGGTGGTGTTCGAGACGATGTTGGCGGATGGGCTGCGGGTGACGAAGAAGTGGAGCCTCTTTGAGGAGGGCGAGGCGGGGAGTGGATACCGGCTGCGCTTGGAGCTGACCGTGAAGAACGAGGGCGAGCAGGTCGTCAAGTTGGGTGAGTATGGAATGTCGTTGGGAACGGCGGCACCGCTTTATCAGCGCGAGTGGCCGAACCAGACCGGGGTGTTTCACGAGGCGAGCGGAAAGTATTCCTACAAGGACTCCAAGTGGTTCAAGGGAGGCAAGCGGCCGACCTATGAGTCGGAGGCCGGGATGTTGGATTTCGTGGGGAACACGAATCAGTTTTTCACGACCATCATTCGGCCGGATGCTCCCTATGAGGGCCAGATTTGGGCGAAGCGGAAGGTCATTGAAATGACCGAGCTGGCCGGTGGTGGGGCCCGGGATGCGGTGGTGACGGGCTTTACGCTTCCCAATGAGACCCTGGCGGCGCAGGGCGGGGTGAAGGTGATTGCATTTGAGCTTCTGGCGGGGCCCAAGAGGAACCTTATGCTGCGGGAGGTCAGCGAGGACTACGGGCCGGTCATGAACTACGGCTGGCCGTTGTTCCGGAACGTCAGCAACGTCCTCAACTGGGCCCTCAACGCGATCCACACCCACATTTTTGTCCCGATTTCGGACAAGTGGTCGTGGGGTTTTTCGATCGTGCTGCTGACCATCCTCATTCGTGGCCTGATGTGGCCGCTGCAGAACAAGTCGACGCGGTCGATGAAGAAGATGTCCCTCCTGAAGGAGCCGGTGGCGGAGCTGAAGGAAAAGTATGCGGACGATCCGCAGAAGATGAACCAGGAGATGATGAAGCTCTACCGGGAGTATGGGATCAACCCGCTCGGAGGCTGCCTTCCGCTGGTGGTGCAGATTCCGATCTTTTTCGGGTTCTACAAAATGTTGCAGTATGCGGTGGAGTTGCGGCAGGCGGAGTTCATGTGGGTGCAGGATTTGTCCCAGCCGGACACCTTGCTGACGCTGCCGATTTTCGGAGGGCTGCCCCTGAACATCCTGCCCATCGTCATGGCGGGGACCATGGTGATCCAGATGTCGCTGACACCGAAGACGGGGGACAAGATGCAGGCGCGGATCTTCATGATGATGCCTCTGATCTTCTTCTTCTTCTGTTACAACTTCGCCTCGGCGCTGGCGCTTTACTGGACGACCTCCAACATTTTCGCCATCGTGCAGACGCTGATCACGAAGCGTCTGCCTGATCCGGAGCTGAAGAAGAAAAAGAAGAAGGGACCGGGGTTTATGGAGAAGATGCAGGCCCGGGCCGAGGAGATGCAGAAGCAGAAGAAAAAGGGAGGCGGGAGTGGTGGGCCTTCCAGTGGTGGGCCGAAGCCGAAGAAGCCCAAGGGGCCTCGGACGGGGGGGTAGGCGGGGGCGGATTGTTGGAGTGGGTGGGATAAGCGGAAGTTGGGGTAACTGGGGTGCGGAGGCTCGAGGGCGGACTGAAGGTTGGGCTTGAGCCGGGTGGTGGAGAGACGTTTTGATGAGGCTTTTAGGGAACGTTCCAGTGATCCTTCGAGGGAAGCTTGTGCGTTTGTCGGAGACTCGGAAGGGTTGGTGAACTTTTCACCCCCGCAGCTGTCAAGCCAGCCCCCCCCGGCGGAATCGAGCTTCCGCACTCCGGGGGGGAATGGCGTCTTCGCGCTTCGGGG
>JAQCFL010000184.1 GCA_027619375.1 Verrucomicrobiota bacterium
GGGTGGGAGGGGGCGGAGGGGGGGTTGAATGGCCGGGTTCCCGGAGTGTGGACCGCTCGGGAAATTCGAAAAAAAGTTACTACCAGTCCACCGAGCTTATTAATGAATCAAGCATGTTCATGTATCTTGAACATTTGTCCCTCTGAACGGGATGAGCGGGAGGGCCTGAAGAAGCGACGGATGTCCGATCACGGGATTGTTTGGGGGGCTGAGTGGGGAGGAGAATCTATCGGCGGCAGATGCCGAGCGAGATCCTCGGCCCTTGTTGCGGTGAGCGGGCGGGGTGATTTGGATGGTCGTCTCGCGTGGGCCGTCACTGACGCGACGGGGATCCAGCTGCGCAGGGTTCCGGGGGTTGAAACACCCCGGCTATCATCGGAGGTCCCTACGGGGCCAGAGAGGGGTGGGATTGAATGCGGAGCGGGAGGTGGAGGGAGGGACGGCGGTGGAACCGCCGACATCCCGCAGGGACGCCGCTACGCGGGGACCCGGGAGGGGGCGGGGGTTGAATTTGGAGCGTGAGGTGGGAGGGAGGGGCGGTGGTGGAACCGCCGACGCCCCGCAGGGACGCCGCTACGCGGGGAGGGAGATCGCGGCAGGGACGCCGACAGGCACGGAGTGAAAGAGGCCAAGCGTTTTGGTCTTCAGTCTTTGGAACTTGGGAGTTGGAAATTTGGCTTGGGGGATGGGGTATGGCTCGATGAATTTCCACGCACCAATTTCCAAATAAGCTCCAGGTTCCAAATACAGCGGGGCAAGGGACAGGCCATCTATCGGCGGTTCACCCCTTCCGGGGTTGGGGGATATCTACTCGCTCTGATCGGGGTAGCTGCCGAGGAGTTTGACGAGGGAGCAGTGGGTTTCGAGGGTGTTGATGGCGGAGGAGACCTGTTCGTCTTCGCAATGTCCGGCGAGATCGACGTAGAAGATGTATTCCCAGTCCCGTTGTTTGGAGGGGCGGGATTCGATCTTGGACATGTTGATGTGGAAGGCGTCGAAGGCTTGGAGGGCGGCGACGAGGGAGCCGGGGCGATCGCTGACGGAGAAGAGGATGGAGGTGCGGTCCCTGCCGGTGGGGGGGCAGGTTTTTTCGCCGATGACGAGGAAGCGGGTGGTATTGGTGGCCCGGTCCTGGATGGCTTCCTCGAGGATATCGAGTCCGGCGAGTTCGGCGGCCAGCTTTCCGCCGAGGGCGGCGGCGCCTTGTGGGGCATTTTCCCGGGCGAGGTGGGCGGCCTTGGTGGTGGAGGAGACCTCCACCAGATCGGCGTGGGGGAGGTTGCGGAGGATCCAGTTCTTGCACTGGCCGAAGACCTGGGGGTGGGAGTAGAGGGTCTTGATCTCCTCGCGGGGGATGGCGGAGAGGAGGCTGTTTTCGATGCGCAGGAGGATTTGGGCGCAAATGCGGAGGGGGGAGTCCACGAAGAGGTCGAGGACGTGGGAGACGGCGCCTTCGGTGGAATTTTCGATGGGGACCACTCCGTAGTCGGCGCGGCGGCGGGCCACCTCATCGAAGACCTCGGCGAAGTTCTGGAGTGGGGAGTAGTCGACGGAGTGGCCGAATTTTTTGAGGGCGGCCTGGTGGGTCCAGGTCCCTTCGGGGCCGAGGTAGGCGATTTTGAGGTCGTCCTCGAGGGCGAGGGCGGCGGACATGATTTCCCGGTAGATGGCGCGGATGGACTTCTCGGGGAGGCGCCCCTTGTTCATCTCGATGAGTTTTTGGAGGAGGGCGTATTCGCGTTCGGGGGCGTAAATTTGCAGGCCGTCCTTCTTTTTGATCTCCCCGACCTCGTGGACCAGGTCGGCGCGGTTGTTGAGCAGGACAAGGAGTTCCCGGTCGATTGCGTCGATCTTGTTTCTGATATTGTCGAGTGCCACGGCGGGGATCGTAAGGGATGAGGAGAGAGGCCCAACTCAAAAACCGGGTTGGTCAGGATTGTTCCTGGGGGCTGGCTTCGGGTTCGGGTGTGGTGAAATCGGCCGGGGGTTCTTCCTGTTCCACGGCCGGGGGATCCTTGGGAGGATTGGCGAGGGGGAGCTGGGCCTCGTCGCCGTCGGGCTGGTCTTCCGGCTCCTCCTCGGCGACCGGGTGTTCCTCGGGTTGGGGGAGGGGGACGTAGCGGAGTTCGGCGGCGTTGGGCAGTTCGTCGATGTTCTTGATGCCGAAGTGCTCGAAAAAATAGTCGGTGGTTTGGTAGAGGAGGGGACGTCCGGGGAGATCGGCCCGCCCACCGATCTTGACCAATTCCAGGTCGAGGAGTTTTTGGAGCATGCCGTCGCAGGAAACGCCGCGCACCGCTTCGATGGCCGCCTTCGTGACGGGTTGGCGGTAGGCGATGATGGCGAGGGTTTCGAGGGCGGGGCCGCTCAGTTTCCGGGGTTTGTGGCCGGGGAAGAGGTGGCGGGCAAAGCCGGCGTAATCGGGGCGGGTGTAGATTTTCCAGCCCTTGGAGCGTTCCATGAGCAGGAAGGCCCGTCCGGTGACCTCATACTGGTGGTTGAGTTCGGCAATGGCGGCGATGACATCCTCCTCGGCGGTTTCCCCGAATTGTTTGAGAGGGATGTCGGCGTGGGCATCAGGATCGTAGCCTTCATCCTCCGAATCGCCCATTTCGTCCTCGATTTCAGCCACCCGGGCCCTGATGAGGCGGGCCAGCTCGGAGGTTGGCAGGGGTTCTTCGGAGGCGACGAGTAGGGCTTCAATGACCGCGGAGAGATCCATGTAGGGGCGGGAGATTAGGAGAGGGGGAAACGAATTCAAGCGCAACGAGGCCGGGAGTGCGGATGAGCCATTTTCCCGGGGGGTAATTTCCGCTTGCAGGCCTGTGGTAAAGCCATTAGTGACTCCGGCCGCTCATCCCGGGTGGAGACCCACGGGGGGCGAATTGATTCTCATCAACTATCACAATGGCTGCCAAAAAGAAGGTTACTAAGAAGGCTCCGGCCAAGAAGGCCACAGCAAAAAAGGCCCCGGCCAAGAAAGCCCGGGCTACCAAAGCAACGACGAAAAAGGCTGCGGTGAAGAAGGCGCCGACGAAGAAAAAGACTCCGGCCACGTCTTCCGCGAAGAAGGCGGCCCCCGCGAAGAAGGCTTCGACCAAGAAGGCGGCCACAACAAAAGTGACCAAGCCCGCGGCAAAAAAGGCGTCCAAGGCTGCGGCTGAAAAAGTTGCCAAGCCTGAGAAAACAGCTTCAGCCGAGCCAAAGAAGGCCGTCACGAAGGCCGCGAAAGTGAGCAAGGCGAAGGAGGAAGTGAATGGTGCAGCGATGGAGCGGACCCCGGTGCGGCTGGTGCGGCCCGAAAAGCCCGTGAAGCTGTCGAATTTCGTCAAAAAGCAGCGTCGGAACCTGCTCTGTCTTCGCGATGAGCTGCTGGATGCGATGTATGGCGTCCAGCAGGAGGCTCTCCGCAATGGCCCGGAGGGCAGCGAGGCCTCCGGGAGCGGGATGCACCAGGGCGATGCGGGGAGCGATGCCTATGACCGGGATTTCGCCTTGAATCTGCTCTCCAAGGAACAGGATGCCCTCCAGGAGATCGAGGCGGCCCTGCTGCGAATCGACTGTGGAGTCTATGGGCTTTGCGAAATGTCGGGCAAAAAGATCCCCGTGGCCCGTTTGGAGGCGATTCCCTTCGCTCGCTTAACCGTTGAGTGTCAGACAGTTTGGGAAAAAGAAGGCCCGAATCGGCAGTTCCGGGCCGCGGATGCGATCGGCTACGGAGAGGAAGCGCGAAATGGTTCACTGGTTTCTCTTGACGCGGGTGATTGATTCGTTAGCTTTCCGCCCCTTTTTGCAGCCATGGCCCGCGACATTATCATTCTCGAATGCACCGAAGCACGTGCGGAAGGCAAATCGCCTTCCCGCTATGCGACCACCCGTAACAAGAAGAGCCTCCGGACTCCGGGGCGTCTTGAGAAAGTGAAGTTCAATCCAGCACTCCAGCGCCGGACCGTTCACCGCGAGCTTCGCTAATTACCTTTCCATACCATGACCGAACCGAAGACCAAGGAGCGGCGGATCGCCTTCCGCAAATCGAACCGCCGGATGACGCGCAAGCGTCTGGACCTCACGCCTGACCGCGTCAGCTACAAATTTCCGGATATTCTTTCCAAGTTCACCTCGGAGACCGGCAAGATCCTTCCCCGCCGGGTGACCGGTGTCTCGGCGAAGATGCATCGCAAGATCACCCGCGAGATCAAGCGGGCCCGTGCGGTTTGTCTCCTTCCCTGATCGGGGCAGGAACGCGGACAGGTCAGGAACGCGGATGTTTTCCAAGAGCTTGCCCTTCTCACGAGGGCAGGCTCTTTTGTTTTGAGGAACGACGATGCAGGAGCTGACAGACACACAGAACGAGCCGGACGATCGCAACATCGCCATCGACCGGGTGGGAGTGAAGGCCCTGCGCTTTCCGGTGGAGGTGCGGGACAAGGATGGCCAGGTGCAGCGGACCGTGGCCACGGTGGCGCTGGCGGTGGATCTGCCGCATCAGTACAAGGGGACGCACATGAGTCGCTTTGTGGAGGTGCTGAATGCGCACGGGAACTGTCTGGACGTCCGTTCCATGGCGGGGCTGCCGCGGGAGTTGCTGGAGCGTCTCGATGCGCGGCGGGCCCATGTGGAACTGCAGTTCCCGTTCTTCCGTTCGAAGGCCGCCCCGGTGACCGGGAAGACCGGGTTGGTGGACTATGAGGTGCGTTTCGAGGTGGAGGCGGAGAAGGATGGCGGGGTGGATTTCGTGGTGACGGTGATCGTGCCGGTGGCCACGCTCTGTCCCTGCTCGAAGGCGATCAGTGCGCGGGGTGCGCACAATCAGCGGGGGTATGTGACCTATTCGGTGCGCTTCCGGGAGCCGGTGTGGATCGAGGATTTGATCGCCCTGGTGGAGCGTTCGGCGAGTTGCGAACTCTACAGCTTGTTGAAGCGTCCGGATGAGAAGGCGGTGACGGAGCGGGCCTATGACAATCCGGTTTTTGTGGAAGACCTCGTGCGGAATGTGGCGGCACGGTCGAATGCCCACGACAACATCACCTGGTACCGGGTGGAGGCGGAGAACCATGAATCGATCCACAACCACAACGCCTATGCGGTGGTGGAGAAGCACTGCGACTGATGAGTCAGGAAGAGGAAGATCGGGAGAGGCTGCTGCGCAAACCGTATTTCACGCTGCCCGGCGTGACGGGGATGCCGCCCATCGAGGAGATATTGGCCAGCATGCCGGCCGAGACGCAGCATCGCTTTGAGTCGGCGGGGGAGTTCGTGCGGCGACTGGCGCACCGGGTGCAGAAGTGGCGGGAGCGATTGCCGGAGGACGAGCAACCGGTCATCCTGGCCCTCCTGCCGAATGGATCGGCGGTGGAGGTTTGGACGGTGGGGGAGGACGGGCATTCCAGCGTGGTGGTGGAGGGGAGTCTGGAGGGGGCGCCGTGCATGTTCATTTCGCATCAGGCGGGCTTCCAGGTGCTGTGCTACACGCAGAAGGTGACCCCGGAGACGAAGCGGAAGACGATCGGCTTTCACGTGGGCGGGGAAGAGATCGAGGCGTAGAGGAGGGGATCGAGTCGAGGGCCGCCAATTCAGGGTTTGATCAGGCCCGGAGGTGTGCCAAAGGCGACCAGACGTGCCTTGGATCCGGCGCGGGGGAGCTTCAGGTCGAAGATGCCGAAGCCACATCGGGCGGTGCCGCGGTAGCTGCGCCCGTCGCTGGAGCCAACCATGACGCGGAGGGCGTCCTTTCTTTCCCTCCCGATGTACATCTGCACGTGGGTGACGCCATTGGTGCGGCCATCGCGTGGTTTGTAGGTGCCCGACCAAAAGATCAGATCGCCTGGGTTGAGTTTGTCGAAAATGGCGGCGTCGATGGAGGTGGTGTCCTTTGGGACCAGCACGAGGTTGCCGGCTTTTCGGATCCAATCGTATTGGGCGGAGGAGGACCGGGGTGGCTGGAGATCGACCAGTCGCAGGAGGTAGTAGATGGCGCCTGAGCAATCGAAGGCTTTCTTGGAGGGATCGGCGCTGCCGTAGAGATAGCGGTTGAAGTTGAAGCGCTGAACGGTTTGGAGGGCGATGGCCACCAGTCTGAGGCGCTGGGGATCAAGCCCGCGGTTTTCCTCCAGTGCAACCAGTGAAAGACGGCCGGGAGGAGGGCGCTTGGTCTCATCTGCGGTCAGCATGCTGTGGCAGAGGAAACTCAGGAAGAGAAGCGGGAGGGGGGAGGGCACCTGTGAACCTTAAGGGCAAATGGACGCGATGCTCCAAGTTTTGGGCCCGGTCCCTTGTCGAACGCCGTTCGCGGAATCAGTTCTCGCAGGCAGTCTGAAACCGGCCCTTTTCCTTTCGCCGAAAATCTCAGGCATCCAAAAACTCAAGCAGCCACCATCGGAGGTGTCAGTTTTGTCAGTTGCCCATGAGCTTCAAAAGAGCGATACTATCCGCATTCGAAAGATGAAGTCGGGAGTTCCTCGGAATGAACGTCTTGCCAAAGCGAGCCTCCAATTCCGATAGCCTCCAATCTTTATTCTGTCCCCCCTCCTCTCGGAGAATACGCTGTTCTGCTCAATAAATATGATACGCGCACTTCCGACTCGTTCAGTCCTCTGGCTATTTCCATTGATGACGGTTCCTCTTTGTGGATGGGCGGCAATTCGAAACTTGAGCGCAGGCCCCGTGGCGATCTTCGGCCCCGTTGCTGCGGCCATCGTGATTTTGATAGGCGCATTTGGGATTGACCGGTTCCTCTCAACAGGTCGTGGTCTAGCCTATTTCGTAGCAGCCATCTTCTTCGTAGCGGTATTCGTGGCGACGCAATCGCAATCATCACGACCGATGTCCAGCTTTCCGCCCGAGGCGACTCGAGCCTACATTCGTGGATATTGGAATGCTTGGAAATTCGGACTTGGATACTGCCTCTTCGGAGTTGGATCTATTCCTTTGTCTCGCTATATTGATCGCAAGCGTTTTGGACGAAGCCACAACAGACCCTAATCAAACCGCAGAACAAGGCGCAGAAGTGAAGCCCGGAAGGGGACGTGTTGTCGGGAAGACGAACGTTGCTCCCGCGCTCACTTTGCTATAGCGTTCGTGGTGCCAGCCAAAGCCCTGAGAGACGGGGATAGCGCTTGTTAGATGAAACCATAAACCGAAAGGAGACCGTAGAACTAGCGAGCGACTGAAAGTTTCTGTTGAGACCTGGCGGGAACAAACCTGCCCGGAAAGGGCTGACCACCCACCGGAAGCGAGCCTTGGATCGGTATCCAGAAATGGAGCCATTAAGCGTAGGTAGCGAGCCGTGAAGCCGTGTTATTAAAACTCGATTCATAGTAGCAATTGAAAGCAGGGAAACCATCCCGGAAGCGGATTTTTTTCCGTTAAAACGTTAGAATGGATTGGTGCTGGTTGATCGGGCGATGTTCCGA
>JAQCFL010000008.1 GCA_027619375.1 Verrucomicrobiota bacterium
GAAATTGGCGGTTGGAAATTCTTCGAAGGTAGCCTCGGCGAGAAATGGCCCCGCTTACATTGAAGGCCAGTACCAGTTCAGCATTCACCATGCCGAACACTCTTGGTTGGCAACCGCCCAGCCGATCCCCAGCCACCGTGGCGTGACCGTCCCGGTCGCACGCCTCCCCCCGCGCATGCCCCCCTCCCCGCGTAGCGGCGCCTCTGCGAGGCGTCGGCGGCTCCACCATCCTCCACTTCCACACCCCTCCCGCATCCGCGCAGCACCCGTCTCCTCACCCGTGATGCGGCCGTCCCCAATGCGCTGTTCGCTTCCAGCCTGCAGAAGCTCCCGAGAGTGCATCCCCCTCCCCCTCAACCCCGGCCCAAATGGAGTCCGGTGGCAGACTGAGCCTGCGAACGCCGACACCGCTCTCGCGCGCCCCCACCACCCGTTCTCCCACCTCCGCCCAGACGTCCCTCCCCCTCCGCGCCTCCCCCGCAAGCTCCCAGGCCCCGCCGTGCCCTACGACGCCTGGAAGGCGAAAGAGGAGCAGCGGGCGACAGAGACCTCCGCGCCCCCTTCACCTCGCCGCGAGACCAAGCACCGGTCACAATCACAGATCCATAACAACTCGAACCCCACAAACACTCTCCAATAAATATCTGTGCAAACACGTGCACAATTCCTCCAGATCAACCATCTGAAGCCACCCAGACACCCCTCTTAACTCCAACCCTTTCCCTCGAAATCCTTTCTTCCACCCTTGCCCAAACCACCCAAATTCACTACCCCCCGCACTGACAGATCTTTTGCCCGTCATCAATCATTGGCTCTCTGCGACCTCTGCGGTCTCCTGTTCAAATTCATCCCCGAGCACGATCAAAGCTTCGACGCCAGAAACGCGAGCAGGTCGGCCATGTCGGTGGGAGTCATTCCGGCCTCGATGCCGGCGGGCATGGCGGACTTTCCGGTGCCTGTGAGCGAGGCGATTTCGTCGCGTTTGAGGATTCGCTCATTGCCGTCCAGCAGATGCAGGATGACGCTGTTGGCGGTCTCCGCAGCGACCAGCCCATAGACGCTCTCGCCGTTCTTGAGCGTGGCGGTGTAGGCGAGGTAGCGTGGCTCGACGGAACGGCTGGGATCGAGGATGGCGGTGAGCAGGGCGGAGGGCGAACGGTCGCTGATGCCGGTCAAATCGGGTCCAACCGCGCGGCCCAGATCGCCGAGCTGGTGGCAGGCGCCGCAGCGGGCGGTGAAGTGGCTTTGGCCTTTGGCGGGGTCGCCCCCTGCCTTGAGTGCGGGAGCGAAGGTCTTCACGACGCCGGCGCGGTCAGTCGAAGCGAGGCCGGAGAGCAGCTTTTGGGCGCGGCCCTTGAGCTTGGGGTCCTTGTGTCCGAGCAGGCGTTCGCGCGTGTTGGCGCTGAGCTCCACGGGGGCGATGGTCTTGTCGGCCACGCGATCGAGCAATGCGTCGGAGGACAGGGTGTTCGTGAGCAGGGCCTCTTCGGCGGCGGCGCGGGTGGCCGGACTGAGCGTCTGCCAAGTGTCGAGGACCCGGGCGCTGGCTCCCAGCCGAACCAAGGTGGCGATGGCCGCGGACTGGAGCTGGTTGGAGTGGGTGGCACCCATGAGGCTGGCCATGAGGTCGAGATGGCGCGGGGACGCCAAGCCCATCGCGGCGATCCGCTCGTCCTCGCTGGCTGCGGCGTCGCCGATGACGGCCGCCGCCTGGTCTTCAACGGTCGCCCGCATCGCAGGCGAGGTGGCCGCGAGCAGGCGCCAACGGGAAGTGCCCTCGCGTCCGAGGAGCCCTTCGACCATTCCAGCGAACGCCGCGGGATCGCGCTTCTCCATCTTGAGTAATCCGGCCACGATCGGTTCGCTGAGCTCGGTCGCCGCTCCGGCCAGGGCCTGGTAATGCGGGACGGCGGAGCTGAGCACCGCGGCGGCGAAGTAGGGGTCCTCACCGTCGCACTTGGCGATCTTCAACAGGGCGGCGCCAGCCTTGGCGTCATCGAACTCTCCGTAGGTGAAGGCGGCCTGCAGGCGGACTTTTGGCTCCGGGTCATCGGCGAGTGCCAGCGCCGCATCTGGGATCGTCTCGAGCGACTCGAGGAAGGGGAGCGCATGGCGCCGGGTCGCTGCCTCGGGACTTCTCAAAAGCGCCAGGAGTTGAGCCCCATGCGGGTCGCGGCGCGTGCCGTGGCGGAAATTCTCCCGGGCTGCGATCGATTTCGCTATGCCGTTGGTGGTGCACGACTCCGCTGTTTGCCAAGCATGCTCCGCTCCTTTTCTGGAGATGCGATAGATGCGTCCCCTGCCCTGTCCGGAATACTCGTGTGGCCGCATCTCGACCTGCGCCGCCGGTGGCAACCACTGCGGGTGTTCGATCATGGAGCGATACATGTCGACGACCCAGAGCGAGCCGTCGGGCGCGGTGCGCGACATCACCGGGCGGCACCATTGGTCTTCGCTGGTGAAGAAATCCCGCTCGCCATCGGGTGCTCGCTCCGCGATGAAGCTCGGGCCAATCGCGGTGAGGATGTGGCGTTGCACGAGGTTCGAGAAGGGTTCGCAGGTGAAGGCCACGCTTGTGCCCGGCAGCTTCGGGAACAGGATTTCGTCGCGGTAGATCGAGATGCCACAGGCGGAGGTGTAGCGGCCGACCTGGTCGAAGCTGTGGAAGCGCTTCTCCGGTTTGCTGGCGGCATGGATGGTCGGCTGAACGCCGCGCAGTTGCTTGCGGGGGTCGGGGGCGGGCACTTCGGGGTTGCGGGCCAGGTAGCGGTCTTCGAGGACGTAGTGCCAGAGCGGGTGGGCGTTCTGCACGCCGAACCAGTTGCCCTCGTCATCGCAGACGCGGCCGAACTGGGACGGGCCGGCCACGGGTTCGAACTCGCCGGTGGGGCGGAAGCGGAAGTCGCGCGAGCCGAGGTTCACCTTCTCGCCGGTCTTCATGCATTCGATCACCGTAGTGACCCCGAAACCGGCATGGTGGCCACCGCTGGCGCAATAGATCCAGTCGTCCATCCCCCAGCGCAGGCCGTTGACACGCAGCTGCTGGTTGCCCTCCATGAAGCCCTTGAACCAGGTCTCCCGCAGGTCGGCGACGCCGTCGCCGTCGGTGTCCTCGGCGTAGAAAATCTCGCCCGCCGCGCTGACGATCACACCTTTGCCGTAGGCCATCACGCCGGTGGGAAAGGCCACCTGCGCGATCAGTTCCTGCCGTTGGTCTGGTTTGTGATCGCCGTCCTTGTCGATCAGCCGCACCACCTTGCCATGGACCCCGTTCTCACCCGAGGGGTAGTCGGCCATCTCCGCGACCCAGACCGAGCCGTCCTCAGCCCAGTCGATCGCGACCGGGTCGCGCACCAGCGGCTCGGCGGCGACGAGTTCGAGCTCGAATCCGTCCGGGACCTGCGTCTTGCGCAAGCTGGCTTCCGGCGAAAGCGCGGGCTCGGCGCGCTCGATCCCGGCCGATCCGTAAAGCGCGGCGATCTCGGCTTGAGTCAGGGCGCGATCAAAGAGCGCGGCCTCGTCGAGGCGGCCTTCGAGATTGGCGAAGTTGTCGCTCCTCCCGCCGAGGAAAATCTGGCGGGTGCCGCCATGGGTGGCGGCCAAGCCGCCCTCGAGCTCCAATGCGCCGTCGAGATAGACGCTGATCTGCTCACCCTGGCGCAGGACAACGCAGTGATACCAACGTCGGGTCTCCAACGGGGTTTTGCCGACCAGTAAATCGTTCTTCGCGTTGCCGTTGAAGGCGATCAGTTTCCCTGTGGAAGTCGGCAGGTGGGAACCGCCGATGCCGATGTGGTCGCCTGGCGCCTCTTTGTCACCGCTCTCGCCGCGGGAGAACAGGTAGGCGGTGACCGGTCGCGCCTCCGTTGGCAGGCCGTTCCAGAACCAGAACACGACGCTGTAATCGCGGCCGAGTTCGGCTTCCGCCTTCATGCGCCCACCCGCGAAGACGGTCGCGCGGCTTTGATGGGCGTCGGGGAACCCTTCGCCCTCCACGCCCGGCAACTGAAACGCCACGCCGGGTTCAAAGGCTTCCGAGCCGACCATGTCGCCGAGCCTCCACTCGCGGATTGCTTTCAACTTCTGCACCGCTTCGGCGTAGGCCCCGCGCGGTTCCTCGTAGGGTTTCCGTTTCTCCCCGGAAACATCCTCCAACAGCCCCAGCAAGGTCTCGACGATTTCCGGCTCGGCATCGACCGCCAATCCCGCCGTGACCGACGGCCAGGTGGTGTAGCCGCCGAGGTGGTGCTGCTCCGGCGGGGGGATGTATCCGGTCGCTCCGTTGGCGAGTTCGATGTTCATGGTCAGTGGCAGCGGGCTGCGCTCTTTGAGATGCAGCCCGGTGATCGCGTAGACCTCGTTCGGGATCGCGGTGATGCCGAGGTCGCCGATCCGCAAGGCCTGCAGGACGACCTCGGTGGTGGGGTTCTCGTGCAGGTGGACCGCCTGACGTGCGTAGACCTCGGGACGATCCTTCGGCAAACGGTCGCCCATCCCGGCCACCATGGCCCGCGCCCACTCGAGCCGCTTCTCGTCCGGCGTGCGGTGCTTCAAGGTCAGCCGCCGCTCGGTCATCGCCACGGGGAGGTCCTTTCGGTGCTCGATCCCTGCAACAGCCGCTGCCGTCATCGTCGCGAGCTCTTGCGAGTAGCGGAGAATGGAGCTCTCGCTCTCCCCCCTGGGCTTGCTGTAATCGACAAGGTGGAGGTCGCCGCTGGTGCCTTGCGAGAGGATCGCCGCGCCGCCATGCTCTGCTTCCAACAAGTTGCAATACCGGCCGAAGTAATCCGCCGAGAGACCGGGGTGGCCGCCGAAGTAGTGCATCGAGAAATTGCCCAGCAGGCAGAGCGGTTGGCCGTCTGCACCGCGCACGCTCAGCACGGTGAACCACGGGTCCTCGGGCCCCGACTCGCCGACGTAGTCCGGATTCTGACAGCCGGGGTGCATCATGGCGCGAACGGTGCGCTCGCCGAAGGGGTCGATACCCATTTTGTCCGGCGCGGTGATCCAGCGCCGTGTTTTGGTGTAGTCGGACGCGTCAAATCGCGCCCAGCCAGCTTCGGCAGGAGCCAGGGCGGCGTAGGCGGCGATGATCGCTTCGGCGATCTTGGGGGGGAGAAACTCGGTGTATTCCGGGTCGCGGTCGGTGCCGAGGCACATGTCCATCACGCTCGGTGCCGCGTGGGTGTGATTCGCGGAGATCAGGATGCGCTCAATCTTGATCCCCGTTCTCTCGGCAGCGATGGCCTTGGCCTTGTCGCAGAGTGGCGTCGGGAGCATGCAACTGTCGACGACGCAGATCGCCACCGGCCCGGTGCCGTCATCGACCACCAGCGCGCGGGCATGCAGCGGGTCGGAGACTTTGCCGACCGTGCGGGACAGGAAGCCACCGTTCTGGATCACCGGCAACATCTCCTCCGGCGGCGAGACATCGACCTTGGCGGCGCCGGCGCGGAACTCGGCGCGGAGCGCGGTCGATGCCCATAAGAGCGGGACAAGAAAGGTGACCCATCGCATGGACGATGCTAGTCAGGGACCCTGGCTGGCGTCGAGCAGTTTGGCTGGGGCGGGCTCGCGAACAATCCCGGGCCGAGCCCTTAGGGCCCCTGATCAAGCTCGGGACCGTTTTGAGCTACGGCCCGGTGAACCCCAGCCGGAAAAGCCGTCTCGCATCGTTCGCCAGATCGGGGTCGGTGATCCTCACCACCACCGTTTCGGCGGCCTCGCCGGGGATCGGCACTCCCGGCAGCACCGTGTAGTCCCCCACCGGCACGTCCGGCCAGGCCGTGCCATCGTCGCTGGTCTCCACTTCCATCACCACCCCCGGCGGCAACTCGGTGGAACGGCGGAATCGCAGGTCCACACCACCTCCCGCCAACTCGATCCCGAGCGCCCCCTCACCCGCGTCCGGCCGCACCGGAGAGAGCCCGAAAAGCCATTCGAGATAGGTGCCCAATCCGTCCTCGTCGATATCCGCCTCCATCTCGGCGTCGCCCGCCGCGATCTCCGCGTCGCTGAACCACAACCGCTGAAAATCAGCGAACGAACCCGGCCCTGTCGTGGAAAACGTCAGCAGCACCCGGTCGTTCACCTCGTCGTAGCTCACGTTGAAGGTTCCCAGCGAGCCGAATGGCTGATCGATCGTCGCAAACGTCCCGGTCATCTCCCCGTCGCACTCGATCACCGCGAAACTTTCGCCCGGTCCGGGGATGTAGCCATTGATCAAGCGCGGTTTCAGGGTCCCGCCCAGTTCCAGATCCCCCATCACCTGCAGGTGGTCGAAGTCCACCCCGGCCGCGCCGTTGCCGCCGATCTCAATCTCCAGTGCCAGGCCCGGTTCGAGCGTCACATTGCCGGTGAACTCCACCTCGCCCGGCGAGAACCCGATGAAGGCGGCACCATCGAGGCTGGTCGTCAACGCCGCAATCTGTCCGTTCATGGACATCGACGAAGTACCGGTCGCGGTAACCGAAGTGAAATTCAGCCTTCCCGCCCCCGACATCACCGTGCTACCCGATGTCACGAGCGCGCCCGTCCCTCGGATCTCGCCTCCCTGTCCCACGTCGAGCGTTCCCGTGTTGTTCACTCCACCGGACACGAGGAGCAGCGATGCCAGATCCGCAAAGAGCCTTCCGGCGTTCGGAAGCGAGGCTGCGGCAGGCTCGAGCGTCAGGGTCCCTGCCGCCTTGGTCGCGACGGTCCCCTCGTTCATCTCCAAGTTCTCGACGGTTCCCTGCCCGCTCACCGACGAGTTGACGGGAACGACGATCCCCGTCGTGGCAGCGGGCGGTGGTCGCAGGACATCGGTGAGATTGTTCATCGTCAGGAAGATCACCCCCGCAATGGTCCCGATATCCACGGTCCCACCCGCGCCCGGGGTCGTCGAAACACTTGCGCCATTGAAAACCACGTCCTCCCCGAACGTGTTTCCACCCCCCAAAATGAGATCGCCTTCCACGTTGAGCGGATTGGCCGCGTCCTCGCCCTGCATCGTCGAGCGGGTAA
Organism: Verrucomicrobiota bacterium; assembly: GCA_027619375.1. Classification (GTDB taxonomy): domain Bacteria; phylum Verrucomicrobiota; class Verrucomicrobiia; order Verrucomicrobiales; family Akkermansiaceae; genus JAPKDA01. Next base: position 7,006 of record JAQCFL010000008.1, read on the forward strand.
CCTCGATTCCACCGCCACCGGTTCCACTCATGTTTCCGCCCATGATCGTTGAATCGAAGATTTCGATGCTGCTTCCATCGGTATCTGCAATCAGCCCGCCGGTCGGCGTCATCCGCAGATCGAGTGCATCCCCCCGGAGACTCCCCCCTGGGACGCGCCACTTGCCCTCCAGGACCGTCGTCGAGCCGGGGGCGGGCTGAAACCTGCAGAGGCCGGAAAACACCCGGATTCCGCTGCGTTCCCTGAAGGTCCAGACCATCGTGTGCCCGCCAATTCTGGCACCCCCATTGACATCAAAATACACGCCTTCGTCGATCTCGACCTCCTGATTCGGGTCTGCGGATTTCATGTTGGCGAACGGCCCGTTGAACGCCACGGTGCCCTCCCCGCCGGGTTCGGCCACAATCAGGAAAATCCCCCCGGGATCGGTGTTCAATGTCATCGTTGTGGTGGTGCTACCCCCCGGAATGCCGACATTGGCCCCGTCCTCAAATGTCAGCGCATCGACGAATGCAACATTGGCGCCGCCAACCAATTGAGTGCCCGATCCGGTGACGGTCACGTCCTCGAACGAAGATCCGGCCCCCAGAAGTGCCGTCCCGCCCGCTGACCCGATGATGCCGCCAACCACGTTCGCATCCAGACCAAAGACCAACATCCCATCGCCCAAGGCGAGGATTTCTCCATTGGTGTTGTCGAAGTCCGTTCCCAGGAGAGTGGTCGTCCCGGCCGTTCCGCGGATAGCCCCGTTGTTGGTCCAGTGAATCCCGTCGATTTTGCATCCTCCCGCACCCTCGACCTTTTCGTTGTTCGTGAATTCGTCCACTTCGATGTCTCCATCGATCACCGTCACCCTCACATTGTTCTCCACATCGTCCCCTAGCCAGTCGGTCCGTGCGCCGTTGAAGAGGAGTTCGCCGATGCCATCGAGGATCACCGACCCGGTCGTGGTCAGGCGAGTCGCGGAGGCCGTCCCGTTGATGGCGAACAAGCCGTCAACTTTGATGACAAGCGGATCGACGCCCGGGTTGTTAACGGTGCACCCCGCGCCGTTGGCGACGGCGAAGACGCCGTCCTCCATGATCTCGACATCGCAGTCGACGAAGTTATTCGTGGACGTGGAGCAGTCGAATCGACCGGTTGGCCGAACGGCAACGAAGAACCGGTTGAAGTCGCACCCCTGGCTGACCAACGTCCCGTCGAACGCTTCGAGGCGCCCCGTCCCGCCGCCCTCGAACTGATTTCCCACCTCGCAGCGCACCGTGCCGCCCGAGTAGGCTCCAACCGTGTTGTCAGTGCAATCATGGGCACCATTGAATGCGCGAAATCTGAGAAGCGATCCCTCTCCGTAGGAACAGGCTGACGAGTCAACGAGGTTCGCATTCGGCCCAATCTCAACGAAATCGTCGTCGAGCGCATAGAGGTTGACCCGCGCGATGTCCACATTGCGGAAACTCAATCCCCACGCATGGCACTCCGTGTCCGCGGAAACGTCCAACCCCACCCTCCCCGCGCCCCCATCGTAGAGGCAGTTGCGCCCGGACAAATCGATGATCGAGTGGCTCTCTCCGAGGTTCCCGGCCGGGACCGGAGAAGTCGCCGTAAAACTCTGACCATTGATCGCGTTCGTGCCGTGAACGAGCTTGCCGTCACCGCCACCGGGCACCGGTGCCGCCAGCGCAGCCGCCAGACTTCCCGCGCCGGTTGCCGCGTTGTTGCTCACCGTCACCGCCAGCGGCTGTTCGGAGGCGCCGATCTCGACCGACGTCCCCACCACCCGGGGCGCACCGCGGTTGTCCGTGGTGCCAGTGAATGTGGTATCGCCGGCATCGACCAGCGGGCTGTCCCATCTCGGCATCCTCCAGAATGGACAGTCGCCTTCACGGAACACCGCACCCAATGCGATTCCCAGAGCATTGTTCGAGTCGTTTGCATGGATCAAATAGCCTTCGTTCGTGTCGGAGAAATTCCAGCCCTCGGAAGTAATCCCGTCCGGCGGGTTCTCACCTCCCGGCGGGTTATCGGGTCCGAACATGGATGTCCCAAAATTATCTACACCTTGTCCGGAGATGAGGTTCCCTGCGACGACACAATGCGACAACCGACACGACCGCACGTCGAATCCATTGACCATGATTCCGGCCGTGATCGCCGTGGGGGACAAGGCAATGTTGCCCTCGATGGTGCAGTGGGTCAATTGGGCGTCGGATACGGGTGCCCAGAGGTGTGTGATCGCGACTGCAGCCTCTGGAAACGCATTCCCTCTGACGATTGTGTTCTCCATAGTAAAATTGGCGAAGCCGGTGATAATGGCGGCGTCACCCACTTTCGGGGAAAAATTCCCAACGAATGAACTCGCCGAAATGGAACAAGAACCTTCGAAGACATAAAGAGCGGCGACCCTGTTATCCCGGAACGTGCAGTCGATGATCGCGATGTCGGAGGAAGAGCTTTGGACGCAAGTCGAATCGTAACTACTGCTCGCTGGATCAACACTGTGAGTAAACACGAGCTTCCGCAACGTCGCGGCAGTGTCCGTAATTTCGAGGATCCGAGTCTTGTTCTGCCCATCGAGAATAGTCCCCGTCGCTCCGCCATGAATCGTCAGTTCCTTCGTGATTTCGATGAGCGAGTCGAGCAAGATCGGCAACCCCGGCACATCCAAATCGAAGGTAATCGTATCCCCCGGATTCGCGATGGCGACGGCCTCCCGCAACGTTCCTGGCCCGCTGTCTAAATTACTCGTGACGATCCGCATATCCGCCCAGAGCGAACCGGTCCCGAGAGACATCGCAAGAACAAACGCCTTCACGAAAACCCGCCTGCATGAATTCGCTTTCATGGCCGAATACTGGGAAGTTCCTTTTGCCGGCCGGCCCGGATGGCGACCCGGATGGCGGGGCTGGTGAGGGAGAAAAAGGCCGGAAGGGGTTGAAATGCCGACCTGAGCGCTCATAGCGGGCAGTTTGGCCCTGCGTTGCGGGCCGAGTCAAGGTGGAAGGGCGCGAATTGAAGCCTCTGGGCCGCGTTTCACCCGACTCAGGGCTTTCGGAGGCAGGCCTTTCCCAGTCCGATCTCCATGGGCGGTGGCGGGTTGAATGGGTCAGGGCATGGCGCGTGGTTAAGGCAGGGACCGACCTCCAGCTCCGCCCTCTCCTACCACGACAGCTACCGTAGCGCCTGCCTCCCCGGATCGGCTCTTCAATGTGGCGCAGGTTTCCAACCTGTGAAAGGCGATCGGGATTCCCATCCCGATCTCTCCGGCCTTCCCCCCGCCCTCGCTGAACTCATGCGATCAAACACGAACCACGCCATCCCTGCATCCTGCCAACGAACATCCATCAAATCAGGGCCGTTGATACTTTTCGAAGCTTTCTCCAGGCGCCGCGATCCCCCGGGCCTTGTCCCCGCTGTCGTAGGGAACCAAGGACGCCGCGAACCAAACTTGTGGCTCCTTGTGCTTCAAGAGCCGATCTACAAGCGGCAGCGCTTGCTGCACATCAAGTTCGCGGAGCCTCGGGGCGCCCCCTTCCTCATAGTTGGCCACTTCAATTCCCCATCAGCGCTCCCAAGGTGTGTCCACAAGCGGAATTCAAGCCAGTTGAAACGTCTGACCTACTCCTCTCTTGCCGGCCAATTCATAAACCACGCTGGCCAATGCCACATCGCAGATGGCCATGCCGATGGGTATGGCCACGATCCGTTCCTCATCCGATTCGCGGCACGCCTTTGTGCCAGAGACGATCTCGCCAATGGTGGCGTAAATCGGGGGGATGCCGCCTGGAAATTCCTCGCAGGTTTCTCCATTCTCGTCGGGATGATCCAGCGAGATTTTCTGGAAGTATTCCGCCAGCGGGATGTCATCGACGATGAACTTGTCCGCCTGGTGCAGGGCCGGAGCCGTGTAGGCGCAACCGCCCTCGATGCCAACCCCGAAGGCACCGGGAGCAAACCACTCCTGTTGGATGATCTGCACGTCGCCGTTGGTGCAGGTGGAAATCACCTCCGCGCCGCGGAGGCAACGTTCGGCAGTGTCGCAAAGCACGACCTCACCCGAAAAGTAGTCGGCGGCCTGCGATCCCAGGACGGTCATCGCCTCCGGCCGGACATCGTAGAGCCGCACCTGACGCAGTCCAGGCAGCACGTGGGTGAGAAATCGCAGGTGCTTGGCACCTTCAAATCCGCAGCCTGCCACGGCAAGAGTCTCAGCCCCGGGCCGTGCGCAAAGCCTGGCAATTGCCGCACTAACGGCCGCAGTTCGCAGCCCGGTCAGGTAAGCGCAGTCCATGATGGCAAGGGGCACCCCTGTGTCGATGTCGTTGAAGACCTGCACGCCGGTGACGTTTGGCAGATCCCACTCCCGGTTTCGGGGAAACCCTCCGACCCATTTCAGGCCGCAGGCACCCAGTTGCCGCAAATAGGCCGGCATGGCGTGGATGAAGTTTTCCGGGTGGGTGCCGGTGGGATGCACTCCAATTTTCGGATGCATCTCGTAGGTGCCGGCGGCATGTTCCCGAAGAGCCCCCTCCACGGCCGTCAAAACATGGTCCGGTGTCAAATCAAGGCTTTCCACGTCACGCCGCGACAAGAGCAGAACATCGAGTGATTTCATCCGGCCACCGTCCTCCCGACCGGTCGCAGAGGCAACGTCAGAACAATGGATGACCACTCTACATCAAAATACGGCGAATCAACGCTACCGCTGCACCCGCGCATTCCCCTTCCAGATGCTCCAGACCTGATCCTCATCCGCCGGCTGCCCGTAGTCGGTCAGCAACGTCGCGGCGAGCGCTCCGCTGGCCCAGCCAAACTGCGCACACCTCTCGCCTTCCCAGCCCCGGAGAATGCCGTAGAGCAACCCGCCCACAAAGCCGTCACCACCGCCGATGCGGTCCAGCACACCGATCTCGCGCGGCATGATGACGTGCCAGTCGTCGCCGTCGGCCACGATACCACCCCATTCGTGCAGGTTCACGCTGATCACTTCCCGCAAAGTCGTTCCATAAACCGAGGCGTTGGGGAACTTCTCCTTCACGCGGTTGATCATCGCCTTGAAGCCGTCAATCTTCGCCGCAATCCCGCTTCCGCCCGCTTCCGGACCTTCCACACCGAGACACAACTGAAAGTCCTCTTCGTTCCCCACGAGAATGTCGGCCAACGTGCCGATCTCATGAAACGCCGCCGTCAACTCCTCCTCGCGGCCCTTCCAGAACGTGGCCCGGTGATTGAGGTCGAAGGAGATCTTCGTGCCGTGCTTCTTTGCGGCCCGCACCACATCCAGGCAGAACTTCGTCGACTCCACCGAGAGCGCCGCGATCAATCCCGACAAGTGTACGATCTGCGCCCCGTCCTCTCCAAAAATCCGCTCCAGATCGAAGTCCTTCGCATTGAGCTCGCGTCCCACCTCCCCGGCGCGGTCGTTCCAAACCCTTGGCCCACGGGATCCAACGCCGCTGTCCGCCATGTTGATCTGATGGCGATAGCCCCAAGGCCCTCCTTGCTCGATTTCCGGCCCCTCATAATCCATGTGCCGGCTTGCCAGATTGTCCTTGATGAAGCGCGAGACCGGACTGCCCTTCACGAAGGAGGTCAGAATCTTCACCGGCAATCCGAGGTAGGAAGCCACGCTGCCCACATTGGATTCCGCGCTGCTCGCCGTCATCTTGAAGGTGTCGGAGCAATGAAACGGCTGGCCATTCACTGGTGTGAGTCGGGTCCCCATGCTCGTGGGGATCACGAGCGCGTATTTGCAGTTCTGTTTGAGTTCGATCATGACGGTTCCAAGGCAGGAATACCTGCATGGCAGGTAACAGGAGCAGCGAGGATGGGCAAGCACTACACCAGCGCTTTCCCAGCAGTCAGATCCGGGGCCCAAGAAACGAGAACAGCGTCAAAATAAGTGGCTGGAGCCCACAATGACCACTTGGCACGCATGGGAGGATCTGCCACCGTCCCGCCCACAGAGCCAACCCGCCATATCTACCCAAATACCCCTGATTATCCATGCCAGCCCAAGACTATCTCCACAAATTGTTCGCCCTCGAAGGTAAAGTAGCCGTCGTCATCGGCGGGACCGGCGAACTCTGCGGCACCATGGCCGAGGGCCTCGCCAAAGCCGGAGCACAGGTGGTTCTGGTCGGACGCAGTGAAGAGAAGGCCAACGCCCGCCTCGAAACCATCCGGGCCGCCGGTGGTTCCGCCTATTTCGCCCGAGGCGAGGTCTCCGATCGCGAGTCCCTCAACGATCTCCTCGACAGCGTCATCGCCCAGTCCGGCCGCGCCGACATCCTCGTCAATGGCGCCGGCATCAACTCCCCCACCCCCTTCCTCGAGATCACCGACGCCGATGTGCACCGCATCATCGACACCAACCTGATCGGCGTCTTCCGCGCCTGCCAGATCTTCGGCAACTACTTCCTCAGCCGCGACGTGCAGGGCTCCATCATCAACGTCGGCTCCATCTCCGGCCTGAACCCGCTCTCCCGCGTCTTCACCTACTCCTGTTCCAAGGCCGCCGTGCACAACCTCACCCGGAACCTCGCCCGGGAGTGGGCCGACCGGGATATCCGCGTCAACACCCTCGTCCCCGGCTTCTTCCCCGCCGAACAGAACCGCGCCGTCCTCGACGAGAGCCGCGTCGCTGAAATCCTCCGCCACACTCCGGCCTCACGCTTCGGCAACTCGGCGGAACTCATCGGTGCCACACTCCTCCTGGCCTCGAACTCGGCCGGCGGATTCATCACCGGCACCGAACTGGTGGTCGATGGCGGTTTCAACGCGATGAGCATCTGAGGAACCCTCCTCCCTTGGCACCCACCGGATTCACCTGATCACGGAAATCCCGGGCAAAATCCCGCCATCCACACTCCGCAATGGATGGGAGAATCGCGAATCGTTCCAATCCCTTGAAATAACGGGATTCTGCCCCAGAGTGTCTTGCTCGGGGGGGCAACGGGGTGTATGGATCGCCCGCCCGCACCGGGCTCACTGTCTTTCCCATACGCTCCTATGCTCAAGTGGACTCTCCAAAAAATCGTCGGATCGAAAAATCAGCGCGAAATCAAGCGCCTCCGGCCGATCATCGCCAAAATCAATGAATTCGAGGAGAGGCTCCAGCGGGGCACCCTGGAGGATCTCCACGCCAAGGTCCGCGCCTGGCAAACACACCTCCACCGCTATCTTCCCCTCGAGCATCTCGCCACCAGACGCGAGATCCAGCGCATGGACAGCGAGGGCCTCGCCACCACCTCCGCCGCCCTCGAAGAACGCATCGCCCCCCTCCGCCAGGAGTTCTCCAGCCTCCCCGCCCGCGTCCAGGCCACCCCCGAGTCCATCGACGCCGCGAAGACGGCCTTCCACGCCATCGAGGACGAGTTCCCCAAGGTCCGCGCCAAGTATCTCGACGAAATCCTCCCCGAGGCCTACGCCGTCGTCAAAAACGCCGCGCGCCGCCTCGTCGGCAGCACCATCACCATTTGCGACCAGCCCCTCGACTGGGACATGGTCCACTTCGACGTGCAGCTCATCGGTGGCGCCACCCTGCACCGCAACATGATTGCGGAAATGCAAACAGGTGAGGGCAAGACCCTCGTCGCCACCCTCCCCGTCTTCCTCAACGCCCTCACCGGCCTCGGCGTCCACGTCGTCACGGTGAACGACTACCTCGCCCGACGCGACTCCGAATGGATGGGCGCGGTCTTCAAGTTCCTCGGCCTCACCGTCGGAACGATCCAGAACCAGATGCCCCCCCACGAACGCCGGGAGCAATACGCCTGCGACATCACCTACGGCACCAACGCCGAATTCGGCTTCGACTACCTGCGCGACAACGGCATGGCCTCCTCCCGCAGCGAGCAGGTCCAGCGCGGCCACTACTTTGCCATCATCGACGAGGTCGACTCCATCCTCATCGACGAGGCCCGCACCCCCCTCATCATCTCCGGCCCCTCCTCCGTGGCCACCTCCACCGAGATCTACGACCGCCACAAGCCGCTCATCGAGCAACTCGTCAAAAAGCAGAACCAACTCTGCAACGACCTCGCCGAGGAGGCCAAAAAGGCCCTCGAAGCTGGCGACGACGACCTCGCCGGCCAGTGCATGTTCAAAATCAAGCTCGGCCAGCCCCGCAACCGCCAACTCCTCCGCCTCATGGAGGATCCCGACCTGCGCCGCCTCCTCCAGAAGTCCGAGCTGTCCATGTACCAGGACGCCCAAAAGCGCGCCCTCTTCCAAATCAAGGAGGAGATCTTCTTCACCATCGACGAGAAAAGCCACGACGCCGACCTCATGGAAATGGGGCGCAACTTCCTTTCCCCCGACGATCCGGACGCCTTCGTCCTCCCCGACCTCGCCTCCGCCTTCGCGGAAATCGACGCCAACCTGGAACTCCCCGACGAGGTCCGCGCCAAGAAGAAGGAAGAAGTGCAGATCCGCCTCGACGGACAGGGCGAGCGCATGCACGCCATCTCCCAGCTTTTGAAGGCCTACTGCCTCTATGAGAAGGACGTCGAGTATGTCGTGCAGGGCGGCAAGGTCGTCATCGTCGATTCCAACACCGGCCGCGAAATGCCCGGTCGCCGCTGGTCGGATGGCCTGCACCAGGCCGTGGAAGCCAAGGAGGGCGTCGCCGTCGAACAGGAGACGCAAACCTACGCCACCATCACCATCCAGAACTACTTCCGCCTCTATGAAAAACTCGCCGGCATGACCGGAACGGCGGAAACAGAAGCGGCCGAATTTTCCGACATCTACGGCCTCGACGTTCTCCCCATCCCCACCAACCAACCGAACCAGCGCACCGACCGCAACGATCAGGTCTTCAAGACCCGCCGCGAGAAATACAACGCGGTCATCACCGTCATTCAGGAAGCCCACACCAAGGGGCAACCGGTCCTCGTCGGCACCGCTTCGGTGGAATCCTCCGAGACCCTGGCCCGCATGCTGAAACGCGCCAAGATTCCCCACGCCGTCCTCAACGCCAAACTCCACCGCCAGGAAGCCGAGATTGTCTCCCGCGCCGGACACAAGGGCTCCGTGACCGTCTCCACCAACATGGCCGGTCGGGGAACGGACATCAAACTCTCCGAAGGCGTCGCCGAACTCGGCGGCCTCTTCGTGGTCGGCACCGAGCGCCACGAATCCCGCCGTATCGATCGCCAGCTTCGCGGTCGTTGCGCCCGGCAGGGCGATCCCGGGATGTCCCAGTTCTTCATCTCCTTCGAGGATGACCTCATGCGCAACTTCGCCGCCGCCGAGCGAATGACCTCCATGATGGAGCGCTTCGGCATGGAGGACGGCGAGGCCCTCGAACACCGCTGGCTCAACCGCTCCGTGGAAACCGCGCAAAAGCGGGTCGAACAAAACCGCTACCGCCAGCGCAAATACGTCCTCGATTTCGACGACGTCATGAACAAGCAGCGCGAGGTCGTCTATGGCTACCGCAACGAAGTCCTCGGCTCCGAAGATCCCCGCGAACTCATCTACGAACTCATCGAGAAAGCCATTCCCGAAAAGGTGGAAAGCTACCTCCTCGACCGGGATGAGGGATCACCCGATTACAACGAACTGATCGGCTGGGTGAACACCACCTTCCCCCTTCGTTTGGACCGCGAGGCCAATACCTTCGAAGAAAAAACTCCCAAGGAGATCACCGAATTCATCGTCGCCCAGGTCAAGCAGGCCTACGAGCTGAAGGTCACCCACGAGGAGCCCCAGCTCCTCGACAACCTCGAGCGCCACATCATGCTCGTCGCCATCGACCGTCTCTGGCAAGAGCACCTCTACAACATGGATTCCCTCCGCGACGGCGTCCACCTCCGCGCCCAAGGCCAGAAAGATCCCCTCATCGAATACAAGAACGAGGCCTACGCGCTTTTCGTGACGCTCATGGACAGCATCGACAACGAGGTCCTCAACAACCTCTTCCGCTCCACCACCAATCTGGAGAAGTTCGAGCAGTTCATGCACAACCTCCCCTTCCAGCTCAGCGGCACGGAGGCCCCCGCCCCCATCGGGCGGGACAACATCGCCACCTCCGGTTCCTCCGCCGCCCCGGGAGGAGATGGAGGACTCAAACTCAACCTCCCCAAGCGCCGGCCGACCCTGAAAACAGGCCGGAATGAGCTCTGCCCCTGCGGCTCCGGCAAGAAGTTCAAGTCCTGCTGCGGCCGGGAAGCGTAGATTGAGGCCCATCGGACCCCGAATTGGAGCAAAAACCCCGTATTTCCTGCCAAAACTTGGCTTGACGAACTCCGGGGCCACTCCTAGTCTCCGCGCCCCTACCCTGCACAGGAGAGATTACACATGGCGAAAAACACCATCCGCGGCATCATCGTAAAGAAGGGCGAGTCTGTTGACCGCGCCCTCAAGCGTCTCAAGACCAAGCTCGACACCGAAGGCATTCTCGAGGAGATGCGCCGTCGCCGTGCCTTTGAGACCCCCACCGAGCGCAAGATCCGCAAGGCCCGCACTTCGATCAAACGACACAAGGTCCGCTGGCGCTACGTCTCCGAAGGCACCGACGCCAAGAACGCCGAGCGCAAAGCCACTCGCGAAGCCGCCGAGGCCTGAAGCCGCACGGTAACACAATTTTCAAATTGGGCGGTCCGTTTCGGACCGCCTTTTTTTTTGTGGTCTGCCGCAGAATCTGTGGGCGACTGAGCGTTGCCTGCGAGCGGAATTTTGCCGCTGCGTGACCGATGATAGCAGGTCGGCCCAAGCCGATTTCGACACTGACGGTCGCTCCGCGCCGTCCGGTGGGTTGGCGCATCGAGAAACACTCCAACCCGGGCACGTTCGGAGGTCCGTCAATCAACGCTTTCATGCATCAACGCTTCATGCCGTGGGGAGAGGTGAAACAACCGGACGGCGCGGAGCGACCGTCCCCTTCGATCATTCAAGGAGAGCTGGCGTTTATTCTCCAGGGAAATCAATGTTGTTCTTAACTTGGCTGGTCCCTTCTAACACATTGCCTCCTGCTCGTGACGCCGCGTCACGGGATCAAAACCTTCTCTTGATTCCACTACCATCGGGATGGTCCCCACCCGGTTGGCGAGACCACGCTACGCCCGGCACCCCCCCGCCATTGACTTACCCGGTGCGGCCCCGATAGTCTGCCTCCGTGCTGAACGCGCTCGATCCCATCCGAAGGCGTCTCGAAAGGCCCCTGCTGTTTGACGGATTGGCGTTCGCACTGGCCAGTGTCGCCGCCGGTCTGTTGCTCATGGAAATCGGCTGGGACCTCGACGCCGCCGCACGGGCATCGGTGATCCGCTCGTCTTTCGCCCTCGCCGGGCTCGTGCTGCTGCTGGAAGTCCTCCGCGTGGTTATTCTCCGCAGCGAGCGCACCAGCCTGTGGCAAAAGCTCCTGATGACCGGCATCCCCGCGCTCGCGCTGGCACAGATGTTCGTCGCCGAAGCCCTCTTCGGCGAGACCGGCGGCCTTGCCTTGCGCGGCACCGGTCTGCTGATGCTGGCGACCAGCCAGCTCACTCTAGTCGCCTCCGCCCTGCTGCGCCTCGTCCGGCTCACCGATCGCGCCTGGTTTCGGAAGGCCTCGCCCGGCATGCTGGTGGTGGGGAGCTTCGTCACCGTCATCCTCATCGGCACCCTCCTCCTCAAAACCCCAAAGGCCACCTCCGGGGGCATCACCTGGATCGACTCGATCTTCACCAGCACCAGCGCGGTGTGTGTGACCGGCCTCATCGTGCGCGATACCGCCGTCGATTTCACCTTCAGCGGGCAGGCCATGATCCTTGTCCTCATTCAGATCGGAGGCCTCGGCGTGATGACCCTTGCCTACTTCCTCGCCCTCATGTCGGGTCAGGGCATCTCATTGCGCGACCGCGTGTTCCTCAATGAGATGCTGTCGCAGAACAACGTGCTGATGGTCGGCCGCTTCGTGTTGCGCATCGTCCTTATCACCCTGCTCCTCGAGGCGCTCGGCGCGTGGATCCTCCATCTCCGCTGGGGCGGTCTCGGCGGCGGTCTCTGGCACAGCGTCTTCCACTCGGTCTCGGCCTTCTGCAATGCCGGCTTCTCCACCTTTTCCAGCGGCCTCATGGACGACGCCGCACGGGAGGAACGAGTCGTGCAGACCGTGATCATGGTGCTGATCGTCCTCGGCGGGCTTGGCTTCGTCACCGCCGGACGCGTGCCCGGGCTCGTCTTCGCGCCGTTGCGGCGGAAGTTGTTGGAAACGCTCGGCCGACGGGGGCCGAAGGTGCGGGTGCCGGTCCACGTGCGGCTGGTTTTATTCACCACCGGAATCCTGTTGCTCGGCGGTGCGCTCGGCTTCACCTGGGTCGATGCCGCCGACCCGTGGCCCGCCGCCTTCAACAGTGTCACCGCCCGCACGGCCGGCTTCAACATCACCGAGATGGCCGACCTGTCCGCTGCGGGCGTGGTGTTGATGTGCTTCCTGATGGTCGTCGGGGGCAGCCCCGGCGGAACCGCCGGGGGCTTGAAAACCACCACGGTCGCCCTCGGCGTGCTCGAAATCCGGCGCATCGTACTCGGCCGCACCGACGTGAATCTCTGGGGCCGCCGGGTGTCGCGCGACGTCCTCGACCGCTGCCACGCCACCCTGGTCCTCAGCTTCCTGTGGATCATCGCTTCCGTCGTCGCGGTCGCCGCGCTCGAGCCCCGACTCGCCCTCGACGACGTCATTTTCGAATGCGTCAGCGCCTTCTCGACCGTTGGCCTCAGCCGCGGCATCACCGGTGATCTCGGTACCGCCTCCAAACTGGTGATCATCACCACCATGCTGGTCGGCCGGATCGGCATCCTCGCTTTCGCCATTTCCCTCGGCGGTCGCCCGCGACCCCGGCATTTCCGCTACCCCGAAGCCCGCCTGCCCCTGAACTAACATGAAATACGGAATCATCGGAATCGGTGCCTTCGGGCGCAACCTCGTCATCGAGCTCTCCAAAATGGGCCACGAAATCCTCGCCGTCGATCTCTCCGAGAACGCGGTCGAGCGAATCAAGGACCACGCCGCCCTCGCCGTCGTCGCCGACGCGACCCGGGCCGCCGTGGTCGAGGAACTCGGACTCGCTTCGCTCGATGTGATTGTCGTGGCGATCGGCAAGCAGTTCGAGGCCAGCGTGCTGGTCTCCACCCGCCTCTACCAGGTGAAAGGACCCACCCTCTACGTCCGCGCGGTCAACGAGCTGCACGTCCAGCTCCTCGGGATGGCCGGGATCGAGGGCGTGATCCAGGTCGAGGCGCTGGCAGCCTCGCAGTTCGCGCGGCGGCTCGACAACCAGAGCCTCGTCCGCCACTTCGGGGTGGACCGCACCCACGCGGTGGCGGAGATCGGCGTGCCGGAGACCTTCATCGGACGCACCCTGAGCGAGGTCGGACTGCGCCCGAAATACCGTCTGAACCTCATCACGATCCGCCGCGGAAGCGTCCCGGAAGAGGCCGGCGAGGCCCTCGACTCCGTCCCCACCCCGGACTTGCGCTTCGAACGCGGCGACTTGCTCGTGGTTTACGGCCACGAGAATGATCTACGGTATTTCTCGGAGAAGGTCGTGGGTCAGGATGGTTGATGAACGATCAAGAGCCCGCTTTCACCCCTGCCGGATCGCCCTGCGGCCGCACTGCCCTTTGCGAGAAGGGAATAAATTGGTGAAGCCGCTTGCCGCTCCCCGGCCGGTGGGCTCCCCGCCTAAAACGCCTTCACCAACAGCGAGGCGTTGTGCCCGCCGAAGCCAAAGGAATTGCTCAGCGCCGTCGCCACCTTCACTTCCCGGGCCAAGGTCGCCACGTAATCCAGATCACAACCCTCTTCCGGGTCCTCCAGGTTGATGGTTGGGGGAACAATCCCCTCCTTGATGGCCATGATGCACGCCGCGATTTCCACTCCCCCGGCCGCGCCCAGCAGATGCCCGGTCATCGATTTGGTGGAACTGACCAGCAGCCCGTTGTTGGCGTAGTCGCCGAAAGTGGCCTTGATGGCCTTCGTCTCCGCCACATCGCCCACCGGAGTGGAGGTGCCGTGGGCGTTCACGTAGTCCACCTGGTCGGGATTCAATCCGGCATGGCGCAAGGCCATCTCCATGCAGCGCCGTGCCCCGGAGCCGTCCGGCTGCGGCGAGGTCATGTGATAGGCGTCTCCACTCGACCCATACCCCACCAACTCCGCATAAATCTCCGCGCCCCGTGCCTTGGCGTGCTCAAGCTCCTCGATCATCAGTACTCCCGCCCCTTCGCCCATCACGAAGCCGTCCCGTCCCTTGTCGAACGGCCGGGAGGCCCGCTGCGGCTCATCGTTGCGCGTGCTCAGGGCCCGCATGCTGCTGAAGCCGCTCAGTCCCATCGGAAGAATGGTCGCCTCCGCGCCCCCACACAGAAAGGCCTCCGCGTCCCCAAACTTGATCATCCGCCACGCCTCCCCGATGCTGTGATTCGAAGTCGCACAAGCCGTCACGATGGCCATGTTCGGCCCACCGAATCCATACTCCATCGAAATCATGCCACTTGCGATGTTGGAGATCATCATTGGGATCACGAAGGGACTCACCTTCGACGGTCCACGCTCCAGCAGGACGGTGTGCTCCCGTTCGAGGGTGGCGAGTCCGCCGATGCCACTGCCCACCATCACCCCGATCCGGTCGCCGTTCACCTTCGCCGGATCCATCCCGCTGTCCTCCAATGCCATCTGCGCCGCGGCAATCCCGAAATGCGCATAGCGATCCGCCCGACGGGCGTCCTTCGGATTGGTGAAAAACGGGCTCGGATCAAAATCCTTCACCTCTCCCGCGATTTGGCAGGGATACGCCTCCGGATCGAGCAGCGTGATGCGGCCGATGCCGCTCCTTCCGTTCTTCAGTCCATCCCAGGTCGTGGCCAGGTCATTGCCAAGGGGACTGACAACGCCAATTCCAGTTACTACAACTCTGCGGTCGGTCATGAGATTAAGAAACGCCTACGTGGCGCAACCTGTGCATAAGGGGCCGGACTCGGGGAATCAAGCCTCATCCCAGTCTGCGATCCCGCCCCCGAAAGTTCTCCCGGCCGCACTGGGGACACGCCCGCGCAACGCGCCGATCAGGCGCCTCATAGGCACAGCCACACACCCGGCAACGCACCGTGGAGCGCTTGATGGCGTTGGCTCGCACCCGGTCACGCCGCCGATCAATGAAGCCACTGATCCCCGCCCCCAGGAAACACGCCCCCAGGATCACCATGAAAAACTCTGCCAGGGTGACCTCCATCAGCGCTCCTCGATTTCGGGATTCTCCTCGGGATTCGTCGCCTCAAAACGAACCACCACCACATCAAGAGTCATTTCCCCGGCGTCCGGATCCGCGTCCAGATGTTGCTTTCGCAACCACGCCTTCAAGGCCTCATCGATCTCCGATCCAAGCCCCTCAAGGGAGAGACAAAAATTCACCCGCCCCTCCGGTGTCACTCCCACCGTAAACGTGGCATCGATACCCACCAACTCGGCCCGCTTCTCGCCTCCCCACTCAATCCTCCTCGTTCCCCAGCGCTGCTTCAGCGGCCCCCTCGCCACCGACACGGCATCGACCCTCTTCGCCACCTCGCCCTTGATCACCCTGTTCGGTCGCACCTTGGTGGGCGGCAACGGAAATAGTTCCACCTCCATCAAATCCGGAAGGGTCATGTCCTCTGGCTTCTCGATCTGCGGAAGAAGACGAGGCTGATACGCACAACTCTCCGCCAACGCCGTTGTCAAACTCTCCATCTCCTGGCGCAGCGAGCCGGTCCCGGGCGGATCCCAACGATCCGGAAAGGGTGATTGAAAACGCGCCCAGTCGAGCAACTCCCGCGAGGTGGCGTCGTCATCATCCAGCGCGATCACCTGCGCCGCCTCCCGGGTGGGAATCGCAATGAGCGGCACCCGCACGTGCAAGACCGAGGCCGCAGCCGCAAAGAGTCCCGTCGCCACCATGACACCCGCAATGACCCGCCCCAGCGAACCACCCGGCACCCGCCAGGCAAAGGAAAGCCCGGCTTCCTGATCGTCCTGCTGCCGACGTCCGATGCGGCTACTCGTCTTCATTGGGCTCCGGGGTTGGGGGAACATTCACATCCCCCGCAGCAGGCTCGGGCGACTCCTCCCCCCTCCGGCTTCCAACCAGCATCACCGTGAGCCCCAACTTGCGGCCCACCTCGATGATCTGCCGTTCCACCGCGACCGGCAGCATCCGATCAGCCAGCAGGAGCACCGTCTCCGCACCCGCCTCCTCCGCCGAACGCTTCAGCTCCTCCTCCAATTCCTCCAAGGCCACCCGCTTCAAGCCAACGTAAATCATCGGGATCGGTCCGCTCCGCGCCGTCACCACCACCCGCGGCCCGTAGTGCGGCAGACGAAAATTGCTCTCCGGCAGACTCACCACCGACACCCCCGCCTCCCGCTCGACATTCGTGATCAAAACAAAGAACACCAACAACAGCACCAGCACGTCGAGCACGGCCAGCAGATGCACAATGGCGGGCCGCTCCGGCAAAGTGAGCTTCGCCTTCATCATTTCGCTCCGTCGGCGCGCTTCTCCAAAAGGGTGGCCTTCTCCCTCGCCTCCACTTCGTCCCGGAAGGAAACGATCTCCGTCTGCGAACGCGCGTCAGCAATCAGGTTCACGACCTCGATTCCGGTCCGCTCCAATCGATACAACAACCGCTTCCCTTTCCCAATCATCGAGAGGTAAAATACATACGAACCCGTCGCGATGGTGAGCCCGGCGGCGGTGGTCACGAGGCTCTCGAAAATCCCGCCCGCCATGCCGGCCTGCGTGATCAGGCCCCCCTGCTCGTTGATCTCCATGAACACATCCAGCAGCCCCAGCACGGTCCCCAGAAGCCCCGCCAGCGGTGCCAACAGCGCGATTCCGAGGAGCGCCCGGAGATTCTTCTCGATCCGCGGCACCTCCAGACACACCGCTTCCTCCGCGATGTCCCGCAAATCGGAACGAGGCATGTGGTTGCGGATCAGAACGCTGTGCGCCACCCGCGCCACCGGCCCCGGCGAACGGGAGGCCTCATGAATCGCCTCCGCAAACGCCTTCCGACGAACGTGGTTGGCAATCCCCCGCAAAAAATCGGCCGCATTGATCCGCACCCCGTGGAAATACAGCAGCCGCTCCACCACGAAAACCACCGCAAAAAAGGCGAGCACCGCCTGCAGCCAAAGCACCGGGCCGCCATGGTTCAAGAGGTCATCCATTGCAGGCACCATACCCCCCGCCCCCCGCCTTGGCGAGAGCTTAAGCGTCTGTGAACAACCGGCTCAGCCTACCCTTTCTGCTTCGCCCACGAGTCCCGCAATCCAATCGTTTGACAGAAGATCGGCTCCTCGCCCGGACGGTGAAGCACACAATCTGCGGAAAAATAACCGATCCGCTCGAACTGACAGAGGAATCCCGGCTCCACCGCCTCCAATCCCGGCTCCAACTTCACCCCCTGCAGCACCTTGAGGGAATCCGGATTCAGACAGCTGAGAAATCCACCCTCCGCCCCATCGGGATCCTCCGCCGTGAACAGGCGATCATAAAGCCGCACCTCGGCATCCCGGGACTGCTCCGCGCTCACCCAGTGAATGGCCGCCTTGCAGACCACCCCTTCCGGCGCATTCTCGCCAATCGTTCCCGGAAGAAACTCGCAATGCACCTCGGTGACCTGCCCGGTCACCGCATCGACCACGTGACCGACATGCTTGATGATGTACCCCCCCCGCAACCGCACCGCCCCGTCCGGCCTCAGGCGGAAATAC
The DNA here is from genome assembly GCA_027619375.1 of Verrucomicrobiota bacterium. Lineage (GTDB taxonomy): Bacteria > Verrucomicrobiota > Verrucomicrobiia > Verrucomicrobiales > Akkermansiaceae > JAPKDA01. The sequence goes on from JAQCFL010000008.1 coordinate 24,743, forward strand.
TTCTTGGGCGGATCAATCTCGAAGTCCTCCCGCTCGATCCACAACTCCCGCCCCAACGGCAGCTTCCGCGTGCCAGCCTCGGGGTCTTCCGGATTGTTCTGCACATCGACCTCCTCGCTCCCGCCCTCCGGATAGTTCACCAGCACCACCTTCAGCGGATCGAGCACGGCCATCCGGCGCGGCGCGGTCTTGTTGAGCACCTCCCGCACGGCGTGTTCCAACACGGCCATGTCGGTGATCCCCTTGAACTTCGTGATCCCCACCCCTTCGCAAAATGTGCGGATCGCCGCCGGCGGATAACCCCGACGACGCATCCCGGAGAGGGTCGGCATGCGCGGATCGTCCCAACCGGATACATGCTTCTCCTGCACCAACTGCAGGAGCTTGCGCTTGCTCATCACCGTGTAGGTCAGGTTCAACCGCGAAAACTCGATCTGCCTCGGCACGGCCGGCACCGGACAATTCCGCACCACCCAATCGTAGAGCGGACGATGATCCTCGAACTCCAAGGTGCACAGCGAATGCGTGATGTGCTCCTTGGCGTCTTCCAGCGGATGCGCGAAGTCATACATCGGATAAATACACCAGGCCTCCCCGGTGTTGTGATGGCTAGCGTGAATAATCCGATAGAGCGCCGGATCACGCATGTTCAAGTTCGGCGAAGCCATGTCGATCTTCGCCCGAAGCACCGCCTTGCCGTCGGGAACCTCCCCCGCCTTCATCTTCTCAAAGAGCTCCAGATTCTCCTCCCGCGAGCGATCCCGATACGGCGACTCCGCTCCCGGCTCGGTCAGATTCCCCCGGCCAGCACGCACTTCCTCGACGCTCTGCTCATCCACGTAGGCTTTTCCGTCTTCAATCAACTTCACCGCGCACTCGTAAAAGTAGTCGAAATAGTTGCTGGCATAATAGAGGTGCTCGCCCCAATCAAATCCCAGCCAACGCACGTCCGCGATGATGCTGTCGACGTATTCCTGGTCCTCCTTGGCGGGATTGGTGTCGTCAAACCGCAGGTGGCACCGCGCCCCCGTCGCCGCGTTCTCCCGGGCGATCCCGAAACTCAGGCAGATCGCCTTGGCGTGCCCGATGTGCAGGTAGCCGTTCGGCTCGGGCGGAAAGCGCGTCACTGTGGTCTGGTGTTTCCCGCTCGCCAGATCCTCGGCGATGATCTCCCGAATAAAGTCCCGCTTCTGCTGCTCCTTGCTCATGATTGCTTCAGACCGTCTTGCTGAGTTCATCGAGGAGGATGCGGTTCATCCGGATCCCCGCTTCGAAATTCACCACCGCGAAATTCTCGTTGGGCGAATGGATTTGGCAATCCGGCAGGGCCAGGCCGAGCAACAGGGTGTCCGCTCCAAGCACCTCCTTGAAGTCCTGCACGATCGGAATGCTCCCACCCTCGCGGATCAACACCGGATCCGCCCCAAAGCTCTTCCTCAACGCCTCCTGCGCCGCCTTCCCATACTTGGAATTCGGATCGGTGTGGTAGGCGCTGCCGTAGTGGCCGTCCACGATCTCCAGCGTCACCCCGCTCGGGCAGTGTTTCTCCAGATGCTTCCGCACTTTCGCCAGAATGTCGGCCGGCTTCTGATTGGGCACGAGGCGGAAGGACAGCTTCACCTGCGTCTTCGCCGGCAGCACCGTCTTCGAGCCCTCCCCCTGATAACCTCCGCCGATCCCGTTCACCTCCGCCGTGGGACGCGCCCACAATCGTTCCGCCGAACTGAATCCGGCTTCTCCGAACAACTCCCGCGAACCGGTCACTTTCAGCACATCCGCCCCGCTGACGCCCGGCACCGTCGCCCACATCTCCCGCTCCCATTGCTCCAGGTCCGCCACGTCATCGTAGAATCCCTCCACCGCGACCCGCCCCGCCTCATCGTGCAGACTCGCCACCAACCGCGCGGCCACCGTGGCCGGGTTGGCCACCACGCCGCCATAAACCCCGGAGTGCAAATCCCGCGCCGGACCGTGCACCCAGAACTCGCAACAGGCGATCCCCCGCAAGCCATACCCCAGCGTCGGCACTCCCGGGGCCACCATCCCGGTGTCACTCACCACGATCACATCGCAGGCGAACTCCTCGCGGTTCTGCTCCAGAAACGGCCGCAGATTCGGCGAACCAATCTCCTCCTCCCCCTCCAGCAGCACCGTCAAATTCACCGGCAACTCCCCCTTCTCCTCCATCGTCTCCGCGATGCCGCACAAATGCGCGAAGTGCTGCCCCTTGTTGTCGGTGGAACCCCGCGCCCAGATCTTCCCATCCTTCTCGACCGGCTCAAACGGCGGACTGTCCCAGAGATTCAGCGGATCGACCGGTTGCACGTCATAGTGGCCGTAGAGCAGCACATTCACCCGACCGGCCTCATGCTTGTTCTTGCCCACCACCACCGGATGCCCGGGCGTCGTCTGCACTTCCGACTCCAGCCCGGCCTCCTTGATCTTTCCCGCCAACCACTCCGCACAGGCCGCCACATCCTCCTTGTGCGCCGAGTCGGTGGAAATACTGGGAAAGCGGAGAAGTTCGAAGAGTTGTTCCTGCCAACGGTTCATGCCGCATGGATGCCGGGCCTCGCCCCAAGCCGCAAGAACGAACAGTGATCCCCGAAAATTTCTGTCCCTGTCGGCCCTTGGTTGGCGCTCCCCAGCCAACGGCTAAAGGAGCACGGGCGTCCCGCCTGTGAAACCTCGCGATGCCCCCTACCCGTTAGGATCGTTCTCTCGCATCACCCGCAGAAAGTCATAAACTCCCAGCAAAAACAAAAAAATCGCCAGAAACCCGCACCCCCCCCACCAAAAGGCGAAACGGATCACCGATTCCTCCAGCCACGCCGCCAAGGGCCAAGTGCCGAGCGCAAACATGACCAGCAGAGCCCCAATCACATAGAGGATGAAATTCCGCCGGGCACTGCGCTCACGCAAAATGGATCGGGACAGCCCGACGATCACTGCAATCCAAGATCCATCTTTCTTCCCCATAAGTTCGGAAAACCCTCGCCGATCGATCCGCTGAGGTCAAACCCCACCGCACCAAGCCGACAGTCCTCCCCGCTACCCACGTGGGGCCAGCAACGAAACTCAGGCCTTTTCCTCGGCCGCAGCCTCAGGAGCAGCTTCCTCAGCAGGCTCTTCAGGAGCGGTCTCCTCAGCAGCAGGTGCCTCGGGAGCAGCTTCCTCAGCAACGGGTGCCTCAGCAGCGGCCGGAGTCTCCTCCACCGCAGGCGCTGCTGCCGCAGGCGTCTCCTCAGCCGGCATTTCAGCGGCGGGAGCGGCCTTCGTGGCTGCTACTTTCTTGGCAGCCTTCTTGGCGGGCGCCTTTTTCGCCGCCTTCTTGGCTGCTTTTTTCACTGCCTTCTTGGCTGCTTTTTTCACTGCCTTCTTGGCAGCAGGCTTCGAAGCTTTCGGAGTCGACTTCGCAAGCGCGGCCTGCGATTTCGATTGCTCCTTCTTGCGTTTCAAATACTGCTTCCGGCGGCGCCGCTTGATAACCTTGTTGAGCTGCTTTCCCATAGGGTGGGCGAGGCTTTAGGCGTCCCACCCCTGTCAATCAAGCGAAATCCTTTGCCGAATTCCCTTCGGACACCCAAACAACATGCCCGGCATCATCGTCAATCCCCGCTCCCGCATTTTCCACGGCCACGATTGGGTCTATGCCAGCGAGATTAAAAAACTCTTCGGCGACCCCCAACCCGGCGAGGTCATCTCCCTGAAAGACTACAAGGACCGGCCCCTCGGCTCCGCCATTTACAACCCGGCCAGCCAGATCGTGGCCCGCCGCTTCTCCCGCCGCCGCCAGGACCTCGACCGCGAGTTCTTCCACCGCCGCATCGGCCTCGCCCTCGCCCTCCGCGACCGCCTCCCCGTCAATCCCCGTCTCGCCCGTCTCGTCTGGAGCGAATCCGACGGCCTCCCCGGCATCATCGTCGACCGCTACGGCCCCCATCTCGTCCTCCAGACCCTCACTCTGGCCATGGACAAGCGCAAGGAACTCATCGCCGAGGTCCTCGTCGAACTCCTCAGCCCCGAGAGCATCATCCTCCGCAATGACTCCCCCATGCGCAAAGCGGAGGGCCTCGAGGTGGAGACCGGCGTCCTCCATGGCAGCGATCCCGGTCCCTTCCTCGTCGAAAATGGCGATCTGGAATACCACGTCGAACTCATCAGCGGCCAGAAAACCGGCCTCTACCTCGATCAACTCGACGCCTACACCGAAATCGCCGCCCTCGCCGAAGGCAAACGCGTCCTCGACTGCTTTTCCAATCACGGCGGATTCGGCCTCGCCTGCGCCAAAGCCGGCGCCGCGTCGGTCACCTGCGTGGACATTTCCCCCGAGGCCATCGCCGCCGTGCAGGAAAATGCCCGCCTCAACAATGTGGAGATCACCGCTGTGGAGGCCAACGTCTTCGACTACCTGAAGACCTGCGAAGAACAGTTCGACCTCATCATCCTCGATCCCCCCTCCTTCACCCGCAGCAAGAAGGCCCTCAACGACGCCATGCGCGGCTACAAGGAAATCCACCTCCGCGCCCTCAAACTCCTCGACCGCGATGGCTACCTCTCCACCTTTTCCTGCTCCCACCACGTCTCCCGCTCCCACTTCTTCGAGAACATCAACGAAGCCTCGGTGGATGCCAAACGCTCCCTGCGCCTCGTCCAATCCCACGCCCAGCGCTGCGATCACCCCGTCCTCGTCAGCATCCCCGAAACGGAATACCTGAAGGGATTCACCTTCCAACTCCTCCCCGCCAGATGAAACTGCCCTGGGTCAAGCTCTCCGCCTTCCTCCTCCTCGGACTCGGCGCGGCGATCTACCTCTGGTGGCACCTCTCCGACGAGCAGGCCGTCCTCCGCCAAACCGACGCCCTCTTCGAAACAGCCTCCGTCCAACGCCTCTCCCTCGGCGACGCCGACAAACCCCTCCAGGTCTTCCGCTCCATCATTGCCGACCCCTTCATTCTCAAAGGCAGCGACCCCATCCCCTCCGGCACCTACTCCGAAGCCGAGGCCGTGGCCCTCCTCAAGGACTTCCGCGACAACGTGGGCGGCTCCCGCATCCGCCGCCTGGAGACCGCCGTGGCCTTTCCCGACCCCGACGAAGCCCGCGTCGAGACCCTCATCGAGGTCGATCTCTCCTGGGGCCGGGGACCCCACAGCGTCGATAAATTCAAGGCTGAGCTCCTTTTCCAGCGCACCCCGGAGGGCTGGATTCTCACCCGCGCCGCCTTCCTGCACCGTCCCGGCAAATAAATCTTGGCAAAGCGGGGGTTTTCCCCCAACTTCCGCCGCCCCGAACCGCAATATTCATGGTTTCTCTTCGACTCACACGCAAAGGTACTAAGGACCGCCCCTTCTATAAGATTGTGGCTATTGACTCTCGCAAGCGCCGTGATGGCCGCTTCATCGAACAACTCGGAGTTTACGACCCCATGCAAGAGGGCGTGAACTACAAGGTCGATCTTGAAGCTGCTGACAAGTGGCTCGGCTGCGGTGCCCGTCCCTCGGTCACCGTCGCCAGCATCATCAAGAAGGCCCGCAGCGCCGCTGCCTAGGCCCCGTCCCGAACGGCTCGGACTTTTTAAAGTCCTCTCGAGGCGCTGGCATGCCTCCTTTGTGCCCTTGCTGGCATGCGTCTCTTTGTGTCCTGAGGCCCGCGTTGGGATTCCCTGTCCCATCGGTCACCGAATCTCCTCTCTGCGCTGACCGGAACTCCTCTCCATTCTGGAGGGACATCGAACGGCAGCCAGTGGTCCCACCCTGATCCTTATACGCCTCATCAGCGAAGTTGATTTGCACGGAGGCCGCATGGATCGCGACTCCTCATCCCCGGGGGATCAAAGCCATGACCACGGGGTCATCCTCATCCCGGAGGGATCAAAGCCATTAGCGCGGGGTCGAGGAGCGGAGCGACGACCACCCCGGGAAACGACGGCCCGAACGGGGCCGCACCCCGGCGGGGTGCCAGCAGCGGACGTTCCGCCCTCCACCTCTCGCGGCGGCGGCGACCCTTGCCAGGGTCGGGAGCACGTGGGACGGTCTACCGGTGGTGTCGTCGCGTTGCTCCTCAACCACCGGCTAATCGCTCGGTATCCCTCCGGGATGTGTCCAACAATCAGAGTGCCAACACCGGACAACCAGACCAATAGCACGCCTCCCTCTCAACCTTTCAACCGTTTGAACCCGGACAGCTTCGCTGCCCCTTGGTCGAAGGTATAAGTCACCTCCGCTCCCACTGACGCGTTGCGCTGTGCGATCAACGCGTCGGCAAAGTCTCCTCCCTGCTCTTGATAAATTCGCAGCGCCCGGCGCACACAGCCGTTGTCTTCCAGTTCGAACTCCGCAGTCTTCAGCAATTGCGTCAGGACAGTCGCAATCTCCTCCCGGGTGTACTTGTACCCGCGAGCCAAAACCCACACGAGTTCGCAGAGCACAATCACCCCTATCCAACCTTGGTCTTCCGCCGTGCAATTCTTCTTCAGAAATCGCTCCGCCGCAGGAGATTGCTTCGGATCATCGCCGGTGAGAAACCGCACCAGGATATTGGTATCGATTCCAGTCATGCCTCTCCGCCTTGGCCAATGGCCTCATCCATTTCTGCGATACTCAAGCTTCTCGGCGGCTTCGGGAGCAGGCCCTTGAGATCCGCGAGCGTTCCACCAACCACTTCCACCATCAACCGCCCCTCGGCATCCAGATGAAAATCCAGCTTGTCGCCCTCATGCAGTCCGATCGCTTCCCGGAGCCCCGCCGGGATCGTGACCTGCCCCTTGCTGGTAATGGTCGTCGTCATTCCTTACCTAAGGTAAGGAGTTTTCGACGATTGTCAATGGTTGGCGTCCCCCCTCCAGTGGAGCGACCTTAAAACACCAAAATGCTCCGCCTGAACGCACTTCCCATTTCAAAAATCATCAATCCTAACTCATCAATCAAATCGATTCGGCCATTGGGTCACACGTCAAAACGGAGGGTCAAAATCAGCCTTAACGACTTACCACACCGCGACAATCCATCCTTCCCACCGCCCTTTTTCCTTGAGCACCTTCCCGGCCCTCACAAATATGTGCTCCCGATGAACAAGTATATAGTGGAACTGATCGCGACCTTCTTTCTCGTTCTCATCATCGGCCTCGCCGCCGTTCTCGGCCTGGCCGGGCCCTTCGCTCCCCTCGCCATCGGCCTCGGCTTGGTCGTGCTTGTTTACATGGGCGGCCACGTCTCAGGAGCCCACTACAACCCCGCCGTCACCCTCGGCATCTTCATCCGTGGCCGCTGCAAGGGCAGGGAGGTCCTGCCCTACATCCTCGCCGAACTCCTCGGCGCGGTGCTGGCGGCCTTGGTCGTGAAAAACATCTTCGCCGGCCACGTGCAGGTCGATGGCAAGGCCGCCGAAATCACCCTCTGGGCCGCCGGAGCCACCGGCCCCGTCATCGCCTCCGAGTCCCTCTTCACCTTCCTCCTCGTCTTCGTCATCCTCAACGTGGCCACCGCCAAAGGCACCGCCAACAACCAATACTACGGCCTCGCCATCGGATTCACCGTCCTCGTCGGCGTCACCACCGTCGGCAGCGTCTCCCCCGGCGCATTTAACCCGGCCGCCACGGTGGGACTCGCCCTGATGGGCAAAATGGCCTGGGCCGACACTTGGATGCACTTTCTCCCGCAGGCCCTGGGTGGCGTTCTCGCCGCCTTCGCCTTCAAAGGCCTCTATCCGGAGGACAAGTAGAGCTGCCCGACTCCCCTCCTCCCTCCCCGGAAACGCGAATCATCGAAAAATAGGATTGACCACCCACCCCGCCATATAATTCCATATTTCTGGAATTATGAAAATTATCGATGCTGTTTCAGCCCTCGGGGCCCTCGCCCAACCGGCTCGCTTGAAGATCTTCCGGCTGCTGGTGAAAAGCAGTGGAGAGGGCACTTGTGCAGGCGATCTCGCCAAGCGCTTCGGTCTCCCCAAACCGACTCTTTCCTTCCACCTGAAGGATTTGGTGAACGCCGGATTGATCGAGTCCTGCCGGGACGGTCGTTCCATCATCTACCGCCTGCGTCCGAGCGGCATGCGGCAGCTGATGACCTTTCTGACCGAGGACTGCTGCCAGGGGCGTCCGGAACTGTGTCTGCCTGAGAAGTGCGGAACCGCAGGATGCTAGAAGGAAACCAGACACCATGAGCATTCGAATCGGAATCAATGGCTTCGGCCGGATGGGACGCCTCGGATTTCGAGCGGCCTGGGATCGGGGCGATCTGGAAATCGTGCACGTCAACGAGCTCCACGGCGGCCCTGAAACGGCCGCACACTTGCTCGAGTTCGATACGGTCCACGGAACCTGGGATCGGAGCATCGTCGCCGGAGACGATTGCCTTGAGGTCTCCGGGAAGCGGGTCGGCTACAGCACCAAAGCCACTCCGGGCGAAGTCGATTGGGCCTCGATGGGCATCGACATTGTCGTCGAGAGTTCGGGGCAATTCCGCACACCCGAAACCCTGCAACCCTACTTCGACGGCGGCGTTGCGAAGGTCGTCGTCGCCGCTCCCGTGAAGGAAGGTGCCCTCAATGTCGTCATGGGTTGCAATGACCACCTCTACGACCCCGCAAAACACCATCTCCTCACGGCCGCCTCCTGCACAACAAACTGCATCGCCCCCGTCGTGAAGGTGATGCACGGAAAGATCGGCATCAAACACGGCATGATCACAACCCTCCACGATGTCACCAATACCCAGGTCATCGTTGACGCACCCCACAAGGATCTCCGGCGGGCCCGGTCCGCCCTCAACTCCCTCATTCCGACGACAACAGGATCCGCTACGGCGATCACGATGATTTATCCCGAACTGAAAGGGAAACTCAATGGCGTCGCGGTCCGCGTTCCGGTCTTGAATGCGAGCCTGACCGACTGCGTCTTCGAGATGGATCGACCGGTCACCGTGGAAGAAGTGAATGGACTGCTCAAAGAGGCCTCCGAAACCGATCTGCGGGGCATCCTCGGCTATGAGGAACGCCCTCTGGTGTCGACCGACTACGTGAATGACCCGCGTTCCGGCATCGTGGATGCGGCCTCCACCATGGTGAACGACGAAACGCAGGTGAAACTCCTGGTCTGGTATGACAACGAAGTCGGCTACGCCTGCCGGATGATGGAGCTGGTAAGCAAGGTCGCGGCAAGCTTGCCGAAGGCCTGACCACGCAACTCGATGAACGCTCGAAACTACGGAATTGTCACGGCAGCCTACTGGGGATTCACCCTCACGGATGGTGCTCTGCGCATGCTTGTGCTGCTGCATTTCCACACCCTCGGCTACTCCCCGGTGCAGCTGGCCCTCCTGTTCCTGCTCTACGAATTTTTCGGCATCGTCACCAACCTGTTCGGTGGCTGGATTGGGTCCCGCATGGGCTTGAAGATCACCCTCTTCGCAGGCCTGGCCACTCAGATCGCCGCCCTGACGATGCTGTCGTTCGTCCAACCCGAATGGGTGGCCGTGGTATCGGTGGCCTACGTGATGGCCGCCCAGTCGCTTTCCGGGATCGCCAAAGATCTCACCAAGATGAGTTCGAAGAGCGCGGTGAAGCTTCTCGTTCCAAGCACAGGCCAGGAACCGCCTTCCTCGGAGCAACAGTTGTTCAAGTGGGTGGCGATCCTCACGGGATCGAAGAATGCCCTGAAAGGTGTCGGCTTTCTGCTGGGCGGCCTCCTCCTGGGGTGGATCGGCTTCGCCCCTTCGCTGTGGCTGATGGCGGGGGGACTCGCCATCATTCTCTTCGCCGGAATGATTTTGCTGAAGCAAGACCTCGGCAAGTCGAAGAAGAAGGTGAAGTTCTCGCAACTATTCTCCAAGAGTCGCGAGATCAACATCCTCTCAACGGCACGCTTCTTCCTCTTCGGTTCCCGCGACATCTGGTTCGTGGTCGCCCTGCCGGTCTTCCTCAAGGACGCCTTGGGTTGGAGCTTCGCCAGCGTGGGAGCCTTCATGGCTGCCTGGGTGATCGGCTATGGATTCGTCCAGGCGTTCGCGCCGTCATTTGTGAGACGCAGCGGCGCTGATGCTGGAGCCCGGGCAGCCCTGCTCTGGGGGTTTTCGCTGGTGATTGTGACGGCCGCCATCGCCACTGCGGTCCACTTCGACTATCATCCCACCACCTCCGTCCTCCTCGGCCTCGCCGTCTTCGGCATTGTGTTCGCCGTGAATTCCGCAGTGCATTCCTACCTGATCCTCGCCTACACCGACGCTGACGAAGTGGCACTCAATGTGGGCTTCTACTATATGGCGAATGCTTGCGGCCGTCTGGTCGGCACACTTCTTTCCGGCCTCCTCTACTTGACGGCCGGCCTTCCCGGATGCCTCTGGACCAGCGCCGCGTTCACCCTCATGGCGGCCGTTCTCACCATCAAGCTGCCGCGCTTGCCCGCGGCCATCCCCCCGTTGCACAAACCCACTGATCCCGCACCATGAGTCTGAATACCAAATCAATGAGCATCTTCGAACGGCATCTCTCGGTGTGGGTCGGGATCTGCATCCTCGTGGGCATCGGCCTGGGCAAGCTGGCCCCCGGCCTCGCCGAGTCGCTCGACGGCATGTCCATCTATGTGGACGACGCCCCGGTGGTCTCGATTCCCATCGCCATCTGCCTCTTCTTCATGATGTATCCGATCATGGCCAAGATCGACTTTCGCGAGGTCGTCAAGGCGAGTCGGAACCCCAAACCCGTCATCCTGACCTTGATCGTGAACTGGGCCATCAAGCCCTTCACGATGCTGGCCATCGCCACGCTGTTTCTCGGCGTCTTCTTCAAGGATCTCCTGCCTGGATCGGAGATCGTGAAGGACGGCAGCGAAGTGGAACTTTATCGATCCTACATCTCGGGCGCGATTCTTCTGGGGATCGCCCCCTGCACGGCCATGGTGCTGGTCTGGAGCCACCTCGCCAAAGGAAACCAGGGACTCACCCTCGTCATGGTGGCCATCAATTCCCTCACCATGCTCTTCCTCTACGGAATGATCGGCGGTTGGTTGCTTGGGATCAACCACATGCCCGTGCCATGGCAGGCACTGCTATTGTCAGTATCCATCTATGTGGCCCTCCCGCTGATCGCCGGCTATTTTTCCCGGATGTGGATCGTGAACACCAAGGGGGAGGAATGGTTCACCGAAAAATTTTTACACGTGCTCACCCCGGTCTCCATCATGGCTTTGCTGGCCACCCTCGTCCTGCTCTTCAGCTTCAAAGGCGAGACAATTCTGGCCAACCCGCTGACCATCCTTTGGATCGCCATCCCGCTCACCTTGCAAACCTTGCTGATATTCGGCCTCACCTATGGCTTGGCCAGGCTGCTGAACTTCTCCTACGAGGACGCCGCCCCCTCGGCCATGATTGGGGCCTCCAACCACTTTGAGGTCGCCATCGCGACCGCTGTCATGCTCTTTGGCCTCTCTTCCGGGGCCGCCCTCGCCACCGTGATCGGCGTCCTCATCGAGGTTCCCCTGATGCTGTTTCTCGTCCGATTCTGCCAACGGACCCGACCTTGGTTTTCCGATGAGAAGAGTTAGCCATACCGGCTCAACGCATTCCATCAGCCCTACGCTCCCCTCCCTCCCCCCAAACCCGGGCGCATGGGCAAGATGCACTGGGCCGACACCTGGATGCATTTCCTCCCCCAGGCCCTCGGTGAAGTCCTCGCCGCCTTCGCCTTCAAGGGACTCTATTATCCGCAGGACAAATTAGACTCCCCAACGATGCACCAAATGTGAATAGGTTGTTCACATTGGCATTCCGTCATCCCCCTGGCCCGTCGGACTTTCTGCGGGTTGATAATCTCAAACTTGAGAAGGAATAGTCTGGTCAGATCCCGTCAGTGTGACGAAATCGCCACACAATTCCCGCTGCCGCGGCCCTCACCACAAGCATGACGACCTTCCTCCAAATTCTCGGATCCCTCGGCATCTTCCTCTTCGGCATGAAGGTCATGTCAGAGGGCGTGCAGAAGCTCGCCGGAGCCCGCATGCGCCGCGCCCTCGCCTCGGTCACCAAGAACCGCGTCAGCGGCGTCCTCACCGGCCTCTTCACCACCGGCCTCGTCCAATCCTCCTCCGCCACCACCGTCCTCGTCGTCTCCCTCGTCAACGCCGGTCTCCTCACCCTCACCGAATCCATCGGCGTCGTCATGGGCGCCAACCTCGGCACCACCCTCACCGCCTGGATCGTCGCCACCATCGGCAAATTCAGCCTCGCCAAGATCGCCATCCCCATCATCGGCATCGGCTTCCCCATCTTCTTCATCGCCAAAAACAATGGCAAGGCCCTCGGCGAGTTCCTCATCGGCTTCGGACTCCTCTTCCTCGGCCTCGACTTTCTCAAGGACTCCGTCCCCGACCTCAAGACCCTCGTCGTCGAAGACCCCGCCACCGCCGCCCATATCCAGTCCTGGATCGAGTTCTTTAGCGGCAAGGGCTACTTCTCCTACGTCCTCTTCCTCATCGGCGGCATCATCCTCACCCTCATGGTGCAGTCCTCCTCCGCCGCCATGGCCATCACCATCACCTGCGCCATCAACGGCTGGTTCGGTGACGATCCCTTCGAGGTCTTCAGAATCTCCGCCGCCGTCGTCCTCGGCGAAAACATCGGCACCACCATCACCGCCTGGCTCGCCGCCCTCGGCGCTAACCGTAACGCCAAACGAGCCGCGCGGGCCCACCTCCTCTTCAACGTCATCGGCGTCATCTGGATGCTCGTCTTCTTCCTCGGCTTCACCTCCTTGGTCTGGCAGATCACCCAACACCTCCCCGACAGCCTCCGCACCGTGAAGGGTGACTTCCAAAAGAGCGAGGTCGCCTTCGCCACCGCCATCTTCCACACCAGCTTCAACTTCATCAACATCCTCCTCCTCATCTGGTTCGTCCCCCAGATCGCCAAAATCGTCCAGCGATGGATTCCCGACAAAGGCACCGAATCCGCCCGACCCCGCCTCCGCTACATCTCCCAGAACCTCGTCGATCTCGGCGAACTCAACATCGTCGAGGCCGAAAACGCCATCCGCCTCATGTCCCATAACTGCGACAAGATGTTCAAGGGCTTCGTCGATGTCTTCCAACACCCCAAGGAGGACCTCTCCGCATCGGTCTCCGCCCTCAAGAAAATGGAGGAGGAGGCCGACGAGATGATGCACGACATCACCGAATACCTCGTGCAATGCTCCACCCGCGAGATCGGACCGACCCACGCCACGAACATCGCCCGGATGATCCGCATCGTCGCCGAACTTGAGGAATGCACGGACCGCATCTACCGCCTCGTGAAACTCGTGCAGCGCAAATACAACAAGAACCGCGAGTTCTCCGAGGAACAAATCAATGGCGTCCTCGAAATGACCACCGTCGTCGGCCAATCCCTCAGCGTCGCCGACAACTTTCTCCTCCGACCCGTCCCCTCCGATGTCATCGGCTCCGTGCACACCCTCGAGGAACGATCCGACAAACTGCGCAAGTCCTACAACAAGGAGGCCATGCGCCGCATGGCCGGCGGCGACATCCAGGTCGAGATGCTCTACACGGACATCAACAACCACCTCGAGGCGATCGCCAACCACGCCCTCAACATCATCCAGGAAAGCTCCGGCATCGCCCAATCAAGAGGCTGATTTCGGGATCGCCTTTTTGACTTCCGTTCCGCGATCAACGAAGGAACAATCCCCCGATGCGTCGTTGCGCCTTCCTCCTTCTGCTCACCGCCACCCTCTCCGCCGAGCCACCTCAACTCCGCCAGGGTCAATTCCTCACCCCCGCAGCGGGCCGCCTCGAACTCGATCGCATCGCCGAAAAAGTCCCCGACCTCGAAGCTTGGAACCTACGCCGGGTAAAGGTCCGCGAAGGCATCCTCCAGGGCGCGGGCCTCTCCCCCCTCCCGGAGAGAACGCCCCTCAATCCCCTTCGCCACTCCAAACGCAGCCACGAGGGCTACACCGTCGAAAACGTCGCCCTCGAAACCGCCCCCGGCCTCTTCCTTTGCGGCAACCTCTACCTCCCCAGCGAACCGGCGGACTCCATCCCCGCCGTCCTCTGCCCCCACGGCCACTCCCGCGATCCCAACTACGCCAACGAGGGCCGCTACCGTCCCGACCACCAATACCGCTGCGCCGCCCTCGCCCGCATGGGGGCCGCCGTCTTCTCCTACGACATGATCGGCTACGCCGATTCCCGCAAGACCGGCTGGACCCACCGCCACGGCGACCAGGTCCTCCGCCTCCAACTCTGGAACAGCATCCGCGCCGCCGACTTCCTCCTCTCCCTCCCCAATGTCGATCCAAAGCGCCTCGCCATCACCGGCGCCTCGGGCGGCGGCACTCAGACCTTCCTCCTTACCGCCATCGACGACCGCATCGCCGTCTCCGCGCCCTGCGTCATGGTCTCCGCCCACTTCTTCGGCGGATGCGTCTGCGAAAGCGGCCTGCCCGTCCACGTCCGCCCTGACCACATCACCAACAACACCGAGTTCGCCGCCCTCTGCGCCCCCCGCCCCCTCCTCCTCATCTCTTGCGGCGGCGACTGGACCGCGAACACCCCCAAGGTCGAACTCCCCTTCCTCCAGCGCATCTACGGCTTCTATGACAAGAAGGACCTCGTCGAGAACGCCCACTTTCAGGACGAACAACACGACTACGGCCCAAACAAACGCCAGGCCCTCTACCGCTTCTTCGTCAAACATCTCCAGCTCGACCCCAAGCCCTGGAAAAGGCCCGGCTCCGACGAAATCGACGAATCCACCATCACCATCGAGGACCACGGCACCATGCAGGTCTTCACCGACGCCCACCCCCTCCCCCCCCACGCCCTCAATCCCGACGCCCCAGTCAATCTGAGGTAGGGGACGGTCGCTCCGCGCCGT
>JAQCFL010000185.1 GCA_027619375.1 Verrucomicrobiota bacterium
GGCTATATTAAAGCAACCCTGTGTTTGGTGGGGTGGCTTGAGGGGGGGGCGGGGAGGGGAATCCGGGTGTGGAATGGCCCGAATTAGGAGGTTGGGGCGATACTATGGGGCGCTTTACGATTGCAGAGTGCGAACCGTTTGGGTAAATTGCGCCGCTATACCATGTAGTGATGATTCTTCTCCTGGACAGGCCGGTGTTGGTCCTGAATCGACTCTGGCAGCCGATTCACACCTGCTCCGCCCGTCGGGCCTTGAAGTTGGTTTGCGTGGGGCATGCCCAGATCGTGCAGACGGAAGGGGAGGCGAAGTATCAAACGCACGATTTTGATTCGTGGCTGGGGTACTCGGCAGTGGAGAAGGAGGAGGAGATGGTGCACTCGGTGCAGTTGTCGCTGTGCCTGCCGAAGATCATTGTGCTGGCCCTGTATGACCGCTTGCCGCGGAAGGAGGTGAAGTTCACGCGGCACAACGTGTTTCTTCGCGACAAGTTCACCTGCCAGTGGTGTGGGAATCCATTCGCGGAGCGGGAGTTGAATCTGGATCATGTGCATCCGCGGGACAAGGGAGGGAAGACGACGTGGGAGAACATCGTGACTTCCTGCATCCGCTGCAACACGCGGAAGGCCAACAAGCTGGCCCACGAGGTGAACATGACGCTCATGAAGAAGCCGTCCACGCCGCGTTGGCGTCCGTTGTTTGGTTTGCGCTCCGATGCCCCGGCGGACGAAAGCTGGCGGCAGTTTCTGCACCCTGATCGGGAGAGTGTGCAGTTGAGCGCGTGAGGGGGGGAGGCTTGATCGGCGGTTGTGTGGCGCAGATCGACGATTTAGCCTTGTGTCCGGCTGAGGAGGTCACAGATTGCGGACATGAACCTTGTTAGGCTTCCGTGCTCATGAAGTTCGCAGGCACCATTGTCATCATCCTGGGCATCGCCGTGGGAGCGGTTCAGGTTCCCTTGCTAACAAGCAGTTTTTCGGAGCGGTCGGGATATGTCTATTTTGGAATTCCCCTGGCCATGATCCTCCTTGGTGCATGGCTGTGTCGAACCAAGGTTGATCGGAAGCGGACGGCGAAGTGGGACAGTGGGATGCAGGCGGCGTATCTGCTGTTCGTGGCAATTCCGGTGGGGACGTTTGCGATGGTTCTGATCCCGACGTTCATCGCCTCCCGGTTTCTGCCTCCCGGTCGTGCGGAGTGGGTGGCGTATGGATTGGCTGCGGTCATTGTTCCCGTGCTCCTGGTGCTGTGGTGGGTGCGCGTCAGGATGGTGTTTTCGACGAGTTATCGTGGGGTGGTGTTTGCGAGTGCGGCGGATGCGGAGCGGTTCTCGGGATGCAGGCCGCTGGGTCGGCTCGCGGGAGGGCGGGCGATGAAGACCTCCGAGCGTCGGGAGGGGACGACGAAGGCGAAGGCGAAAATGCATGCGGGAAATGCATTCTACACGATTCAGGCCCTCCTATTTTCGTTGTTGGCGCAGATCCCCCTGGTGGGGCTCCTGTTTTCTCCGCTGAAACTCCTTGTTTTCGAGGCTGGCGGCAGGCGCATGGATCAATTGAAGGAGAAGGTGGATCGCCTCGAAGCTCCGACTCTGGAGGAATTGACTGCTGCGGATTCCCGGCAACCGGTTCTGTTGCTTCGTTCGTTTCTGGATGACTGCCTGCAGATGGAGTCGTTGGAAGCGGAAAGGAAGAACAGCAACACGGTGACGTATGAGGAATTGATCTGCCGCGAGGCGTCGGAATGGGGCCCGGTCGTGGCGATCGGGGATCCGAAGGATGAGATGCCTCCGCTTGGGGCGGCGCGGGCCTACTATACTCATGAGACTTGGCAGGAGCACGCCATCAATCTCCTGAATCGTTCCAGGGTGGTGGTTTTGATCATGGGCCGGACCCCGAGCGTGGGCTGGGAGTTGGAGCGGATTTTGAAGGAGGGGCACGCCGGCAAGACCATCGTGATGATGCCTCCGGCGGATGAGCTGGGGTATGAGGAGCGCCTTCTTCGGCTGGATGAGATTTCCATGCGCATCACAGGAACAAGGCTGGATCTTGATCTGCCGAAAGGGCATCAATTGCTGGCGCTGGCCTTTACAAAAGGCGGGGCGGTGAAGCCCGTTTCCGGGCCGATGAACGTGTCGTTGGCTTACTCCGATGCCTTGTTGATGGCCTCGAGGGTGGTGGGGGCGGAAGTGAATTGACGGTGTTCGGCACAGGAATTGTGTGGGGTTTCTGCCTGACATGGGCTGGAATATTTTGGGTCGGGAACATTTGGACCACCGTCTAAGTTGGTCGGTTAAGGGTGCCTCAAACGCGCCGAAGAATCCACCAAGAAACCCGAGAATGAAATCACCTGACTTTAGCACGGCCGAGATGCCGGGAGCGAAGATCAAGCTTTTCCTGCTGAGACTTGAGCACCCGGAAGGTGATTTCGAACCCCAATGCCTTTCGGGATGTCGAAGGGGAGGTGGAGGACTTTGTCGGGATCGCTGACCGGTCCTTAGTCGAGGAGTTCGTGTTGCCACTCTGTGGAGTCGAGGAGGGTCTTGCGGAAGGCTTCGCTTTGGTTTCCTCGCAAAATGGAGGACTCCAATAGTCCAGTGAGTTCCTCCTTCGGGAGATTTCCTGCGCTCGGCATGGCCTGTAGGGAGGAGGCGGCCTGGATGGTGAGGGCGATGCCGAATGCGAGGGGCGGGGAAAGCAGGCGAAAGGCGCATGGTATGGCTGGATTGTGCAATATTGCCTATGCCTATATGAGGGGGCAATCTTTCCGAGCGGGAATCTGTGAGTTGCGAAGATATGCATCCCGATTGGGAGCGTGTGCCGATGGGTGCGCGAGGGGGGCGACGGGGGATCTATTGGGTGGAGGAACTTTGGGGTGGAGGAACTTTGATCAACGAATTGGAATAGGGTGCGACTGAACTGCTCTGACAGGCAGTAAATTATGAAAAGTGCTCCCGTTATTCTCGCTGTCGTCTCCCTGTTTTCCATCGAAGTTCTTTCCGCGGAGGGTGTGCAGGAGCGCTTGGATGCGAGGAGCGCGGAGTTTGCGGAGAAGGTGCCGCCGGAGTTAAAGGCTTCGCAACGGAAGGCTGCGGAGGATTTGCGGGCGACAGGAATCGTCGAGAAAGCCATGAAGGTGGGGGATCTCGCTCCGGATTTCACCCTGAAGGACCACGAAGGCAGGGAGGTGAAGCTTTCGACGGTGTTGGAGCGGGGGCCGGTGGTGTTGACCTGGTATCGGGGCGGATGGTGCCCCTATTGCAATATCGCGCTGCAATCGTGGGTTGAGGCGAATCCGGAGATCCTCAAGCGGGGGGCGACCCTGGTGGCCTTGACGCCGGAGTTGCCCGATGCCACTGCGGCGACGGTGGAGGAGCACGGATTGCCCTTTGTGGTGTTGACCGATTTGAATCACACGGTGGCGGAGCGGTTCGGTCTGGTGTTTGATTTGGATGCGAACACCGCCGAGCGGTACGAAGAGAAGTTTCAGTTGTCGCGGAAGAACGGTGAGGCAGCCGGCGCAAAGTTGCCGTTGCCGGCGACCTACGTAATCACGCCTGACCGAAAGATCGCATATGCATTTCTGGATGTGGACTACAAGAAGCGGGCCGAACCAGCCGAGGTGCTCAAGGTGTTGGACGGGCTGCGGAAGTAGGGCAGGGCAGCGTGATCGGCGGCGCGCACCGCGGGTGTCGGAGGATTACTTCTTCGGTCCGATGAGTTCGATGTAGTTGCCATCGGGGTCCTGGCAGACGGTGATGAAGGTGCCGCCGCCGAGATCGGTGGGTGTTTCGCCGAGGGGTTTGACCTTGGCTTTCTTGAGGCGTGCGAGGGCGGCGTTGGTGTCGCTGACCATGAGGGTGAGGTAGGAGAGGCCGATGGTGGAGTGGATGAACTTCTGGTCCTGCATGGTGCCGGGGGCATCGGGGAAGGACATGAGCTTGAACTTCGAATTGGGCTCGGGGGCATCGGGGTTGAGGACGAAGACGCGGATGGTGGCCGGTTGATTGTCGGTGAGGCCGATGGCGGTGGCTTTTTCGGCGGGGACGCTGAAGCCTTTGACTTCGGTGAGGCCGAGGACCTCGGTGTAGAATTTGGCGGAGGTATCGAGGTTTTTGACGACGATGCCGATGTCGGCGGAGGCCTTGGCGAAGACGGGGGCGGGTTTGGTCGCGTCGTCCTGGGCGAGGGTGGGGGCGATGCAGAGGGCGAGGAGAGTGGAGGAGAGGGCGAGCGTGCGGAAATTGTCGGTCATGGGGGGATGCTAGGAAGTGGGGACGGGACGGCAAGGAGTTAGTGGGAGGAGTGGGGGAGTTCTGTTGTTTGGGCGTTTTTTTCTGGATTGTCGCGGGCCGAATCCCGTATGAGTTGGCCCTACCATGAAGCGCCTTTCCCTGCTCATTCCGCTGTTCCTCGCCTTGTTTTGCCCCCTGTTCATGGCGGCGAATCAGGAAAAGCCGAAGAAGATCGTGTTCATTGCCGGAGCGCGCAGCCACGGTTCAGGGGAGCATGAGTTCAGAGCAGGCTGTCTTTTGCTGGCCAAGGCCCTTAATGAGCAGAGTGGGCTCAATGTGAAGGCGGTCGTGGTGGGGCAGGATTGGAAGAAGGACAAGTCGGTTTTGGATGATGCGGATGCCATCGTGATCTATGCCGACGGCACCAGTGGAATTGGAGGAGAGTGGGAATACCTTGATGGTCTGGCGAAAAAGGGGGTCGGGTTCACCTTCATGCACTATGCGGTGCACCCGAGTTCCGAGCAGGGGAAAGAATATTATCAGCCGTGGATTGGTGGTGCCATGGAGTCGCGGTGGTCGGTCAACCCGCACTGGGTGGCGGATTTAAAGGTGATGCAAGGGCACGAGATTTCAAATGGCGTGCCGGAGACGGTGACCTGTCTGGATGAGTTCTACTACAACATGCGTTTCGTGAAGGATCGCGAGAAGGTGCACAACTTTGTGACAGCCACGCCGACCCGCGAGAACATGCATCGCTACATCAACCTGTGGAACCAACACGGGGTGGAGGGACTGGGCAAGGAGCAGACGCTCATGTGGGGCTACGAACGGCCAAGCGGTGGACGAGGAGTCGGATTCACGGGTGGGCATTATCACCACGGATGGGCGATCGATGGGTTTCGCACGGTGGTGCTGAATGCGATCATCTGGACTACCGGAATGAAGGTCCCCGAGGGAGGAGTGAAGTCGGAGGCGCTGACGGAGGATGATTTCAATGAGAATCTGGACGACTATGGAGCGAAGATGAAGCGCCTGACCTTGCCGGATCCGGCGGAGTGGAAGAAGCTGCCCCCGGCCGAGGTGGACGAGAAACGGGAGGCGGGGTTTTAGAGGGTTGCAGCTCCAAAGAAGGGAGCGGAGGCTGTGGCGCAGGAGGAGAAGGTTGAGGGACGAAGGGCCACTTTCTTGAGCCTCGGTCTGATCGGGTTCGCTAGTGTGGCGAACGACAAGTTCGTTCAATTTGGACTTTGTGGACAGTTTTAAGGAATGCTGAACTGGTAATGGCCCTCAATGAAAGCGGGGCCATTTCTCGCCGAGGCTGCCTTCTAAGAATTTCCAACCGACAATTTCCAAAGAAATTTCAAATCCAAGACCAAATCACAATGGCTGAAGCTCACTTGGCCGACAAGTATCGCGAAGGACAACCATGCGTGTCCGAGACGATGCTGCTCCTTCGAGTCGTTTTCCGATTTGGAACCTGGTGATTGGAATTTATTTGGAAATTGGGGCGTGGAAATTCAACCCTGCATCCAAGCGAACTCGGCAGTTTGTCAGAGCACGATTCAGGTCGAACACAATTGGTTGGAAATCGCCGCCACGGTTGGGGAGGCGGAGGTTTGGGAAGGTTTGGGGAGCGGGAGGGTTTAAGGGAGGTGGAACCGCCGGACGGCACGGAGTGACCGTCCCCTACCTTTATTTGGCCTTCGGCCTGGGGGGCTGAGCGGCGTTGCCGGACTTGGCCTTGCGGTCGGCTTCGTGGCGGTCGCGGGAGGTATAGGTGCCGGGGCGGACGGGGGCGTGGGAGGCGGTGGCGAAGTCCTGCATCGTTTTGAGGAGGTCGGGGTGGTCGGTGCCGAGGTCGGTGGTCTCGGAAATGTCCTTCTCCAGATCGTAGAGTTCCCAAGGCTTGTTTTTGTCGGGTTGGATGGCCTTCCATTTGCCGTGGCGCACGGCGGTCTGCTGGCGGTATTCCCAGTAGAGCATGTCGTGTTTGGTTTGCTGGTCGGAGTGGCCGAGGATTTCGGGAAGGATGGAGAGGCCGTCGGTATCGGCGGGGGCCGTGGTGCCGGTGAGGTCGGTGAGGGTCTTCATGATATCGACCTGGGAGAAGATGAGGTCGCTGATGCGGCCGGCTTCGATCTTGCCGGGCCATTGGACGAGGAAGGGGATCTTGAGGCCGCCTTCGTAGAGGTTGCCCTTGGCACCGCGGAACTCGACGCCGGTTTTCGGATTGACGTTGGGTCCGAAGAAGCCGCGGGGGTGGTCCTTGTCCTTGAAGCGGTCCTGTCCGCCGTTGTCGCCGGTGAAGAAGACGATGGTGTTGTCCTCGAGTTTGAGTTCCTTGAGGAGGGCGAGGATGGTGCCGAGTTTGTTGTCGACCATGGTGACCATGGCGGCGTAGTTCTTGGCTTCCTGATCGATGGCGGGATCCTTCATCCAGGCTTCGTCCTTGTATTGGTTCCAGGCGGGGTCGTCGGCGGGAATGTCGTACATGCCGTGGGGCGGGGTGATTGGGAAGTAGGCGAAGAAGGGTTTGTCCTTGTTGTCGCGGATGAATTGGAGGCCGTGTTCGATGATGGAGTAGTGGGCGTAGGTTTGGCCGCTGCGGCCGCCCTTGTTGCCCGCAAGGGGGAATTCCTCGGAGTTCTGAATCAGGTAGGCGGGGTAGAAGGAATGGGCGTGGACCTGATCGTAGTAGCCGAAGAAGGTGTCGAAGCCGTGTTTTTCGGGAACGCCGGTGGAGTCGCGGCCGCCGGCACCCCACTTGCCGAAGCCGCCGGTGGCGTAGTCCTTTTGCTTGAGGACGGAGGCGATGGTTTCCTCCTCGGCGCGGAGGGGTGTGCCTCCGTCGTTGGCGCGGACGGAGGCGTGGCCGGAATGTTTGCCGGTGAGCATGCATCCGCGAAGGGGACCACAGACCGGAGCGGCGGCGAGGGCGTTGGTGAAGCGCAGGCCGTTCTTGGCCATGGCGTCGATGTTGGGGGTCTTGAGGTAGGGATTGCCCATGTGGCCGAGCTCGAAGTAGGCGAGTTCGTCGGACATGATGTAGACGATGTTGGGTTGCTTGCCGGCGAAGAGGGGGGAGGAAAGGAGGAGGGTGGCGAGGAGGGTGCGGAGGATGGTC
>JAQCFL010000186.1 GCA_027619375.1 Verrucomicrobiota bacterium
CAATAACCTCCCCCTTCCCCATTCCCCATTCCCCATTCCCCATTCCCCATTCCCCATTTCCCATTCCGATTTCCGCATTCCGCATTCCGCATTCCTCCCCTACCCTTCCCCCATGCAACCCATCACCTTCCAGCCCCTCTACATGAACCGCGTTTGGGGCGGACGCTCCCTCGAAACCCTCTACCACCGCGCCCTCCCCGACGCCCAACCCTACGGCGAATCCTGGGAGCTCACCGACCGCCCCGACGAGCAATCCGTGGTCCTCGACGGCCCCTTCGCCGGCCAAACCCTCCACGAACTCTGGACCGACTACCGCGAAGACCTCTTCGGCACCGGTCTCGAAGGCGACCGCTTCCCGCTCCTCATCAAGATCCTCGACGCCCACCACGACCTCTCCCTCCAGGTCCACCCCCCCGCCGCCCTCGCCGAACAACTCCACGGAGAACCAAAGACCGAAATGTGGTTCATCGCCCACGCCGCCCCCGGCGCCAAACTCTACCTCGGCCTCAAGGACGGCACCACCCGCTACCAGTTCGAGGCCGCCCTCGCCGACGGCACTGTCGCCGACCTCGTCCACGCCGTCATTCCGCAGGTCGGCGACTCCATCCTCATCCCCTCCGGCCGCCTCCACGCCATCGGGGCCGGACTCCTCATCTACGAAATCCAGCAGAATTCCGACACCACTTACCGCGTCTTCGACTGGAACCGCCTCGGCCTCAACGGACAGCCGCGCCCCCTCCACGTCGCCCAATCCCTCCAGTGCATCGACTTCACCGATCACCAACCCTCCCTCGACACCCCCCACGGCAACACCCTCGCCACCTGCCCCTTCTTCCAGGTCGATCACCTCACCCTTCCCCTCGGTGACACCATCGACAACACCGCCTTCGACCGCTTCTCCATTCTCACCGTCATCACCGGCGAACTCCAATCCCTCGAAGGCCACACCTTCCTCCCCGGCGACTTCCTCCTCCTCCCCCGCGGTGCCTTCCCCCTCACCGCCACCGCCCAGACCACCCTCCTCCAAACCACCATCCCCAAAACGTAGCGGCGCCTCTGCGATGCGTCGGCGGTTCCACTTCCCGCACCACCCTTCCCCTCCGCCCCACCGGATACCTCCCCCCCGCCGTGGCGGGACCGTCCCGGTCGCATGCCTCCCCCCCTGTCCTCGACTCGAATATTCCGGATCGGCATCACTTGGCCCACCGAGAACGTTTAAGTCGGTCGGTTAAGGGTATCCGGTTAAGGGTTGCGGTTAAGGGTTGCGGTTAAGTGTCCATTAAAGTGTTTGTTGGCGGGGACCATGCGAATTCTGACACTCTTCGTCGCACACTTGTTCGCTCCCTTGAGCCCCACCCTTACCCGGATACCCTTAACCGCCCAACTCCCCCCCCTCAGGGCGATCCAACTAGGGAGAAAACCCAAGTTGATGCGCTCATCCACCAAGATTTCATTTCTTGTTCCTCAGCCGCCTTAACTAATACTGAAGCAATGATCAGAGATGCCTACGTAGCTTACGCCCAAGCCAAAAACGTCGGAGGCAGCGGAAAAGCATCATCCTACATCAAGGCTTTGGATCTGCTCTGCAAAATGATTAAGAAAAATCCACGCGGCTTCTCGGATTGCGAAAACATTTGGGCACAAACGTCGATCGAGCGCCTAGAATCTTTGTATTCATTTGTTTGCGAGGAAAAGCGGCGGGGAGAGGGCAGTCTCTGGAATTATAAGGATCTACCTAAAAGCTACCTACTAAGTGGTTACTGCTCTGCCGCTCTCCGCGACTATCAAGCGTTCCTCGTTGAACATTTGCACGAGCAACTGTTGCTAACAGTGTTTGAGCAGCACTCGGGTGATGAAGGCGACGTCGTAGCGAAACTCAGCAAAGAGTTAGATTACCCCCTCTTTCTGATCGATGACTTACCGGCAAAGCAGGGCAAAGAGATGGTTCGATCCGTGAAAACCCGCACAAATCAACGAGCGTTCCAGAGCATCGTTCAACGGAATTATCGAGGTCTGTGCTGCATCACAGGATTGGAAGTTCAGGAGGTGAATCGAGCGAGTCACATTATTGGGTGGGCCGAGAACGAAGAGACGCGAATGGATCCCAGAAACGGCCTGTACCTGTCGGCCACCTACGACGCTGCATTTGATCGCCACTTGCTCAGCATAGATGACGACTACCGAATAATCCTCTCGAGAGACCTCAAAGACCGCTACACGAGCGATGTTTACTCAAACGTTTTTGGGAGTCGAGAAGGTGCAAAAATTCAACTCCCTCAAGCGTTCCTGCCAAAAGTAGAATACCTAGAGTTCCACCGAAGCAAGGGGGGGTTCTAATCTAGATCGCCAGCGTTCTAAGACCCACTTCCCCCCTAACCCGATCCCTGATCCAATACCAAGGACCCCGCGATCATCCGCGAGATCAGGATCCACGAGTTCACAATTATGCACGCATTCAAAACCCGCCTTTTCTGTCTCCACTTTCCGAAGCTCCGCGACGCCCCCAGAACTCCACACCCCCAAAACCCCAACATTCGTCCTTGCGTCAATCCCCGAAAGCTGTTTATCTGAACACCTATGAAACGCAAGCCAACTACTCCCCCTTCCCACCGCTCCCGACCCGCCGAGCCTCCCTTCCTCGTCGGCCGCTCCCCGGGAGTCAGCGACGAAGTCTTCGAGCAATTCATGCGCTCCGTCGAAGCCTTCGAATCCGCGCCCCTCACCACCCTCTCCCGCTTGCTCATCCGCGACGGCATCCAGCTTCCCCCTCCCAATTCCTTCACCGAGGAAACGGTGCACGACAAGCTCTGGGAGGTCATCCGCGCCATGGCCCGCCATCGGAACTTCCTCTACTCCACCGACCATCTCAGCGATCTGGAACTCTACACCCAGCTTTGGGAGGAAACGCTCAACAATCCCTTCGAGGAGATCACTCCCGACATGGGCGACAGCGCTTGGAACATCGATCTGACCAGCGACGGCTCCGAGGAGTCCACCAACCTCTGGCTCGACGACGAAACCGACGAGGCGACGCGCCAGGCTTGGCTCAAGCAGTTCCCGGAAGACCAACTCCCCGAGCCCGCCAAGCCCCCCCACGACCGCGATCGGCATCTGCCACAACGTTAGATTCGATTGAACAGCTGAGTTGAAGTTTTCTTCGTCCCGGCGGGACAGCGGACCGTAGCCGGTGGTAGCACCACCGGAATTTTGGCCAGATAGTTGATTGGCACCCCGGAGGGGCGCGGGAGCGGGCGGAACAAAACGAGATCGGTCCAATCCGTATGCCAGGATCTACCGCGCCCCTCCGGGGTGCTTTTCCAGACTACGTTAAGGCCCGGTGGTGGTACCACCGGCTACCGTTCCAAGTCCCTCCGGGACATCCTCAAAATAACGACTCAGCCGCCTATTTAAGCGCCAAGCTGCTTAAGGAAGTGCCACTCCGCCTGGAATCCCGACCGGCCCCCCATCCCGGCCTTCAACTGCTTCTCCATGGCAGAAGCTACCCCACCTCATCTCACAAAATATTCGCGACCATTCGCGTCCATTCGCGGTTAAAAATCCAGTTCCGCAGATTTCGTCCATAGCTTCCCCTCCTACCCCAACCCCGGATCCAGCCCCAGCGTCCCCGCAAACAACTCCACCGCGCCTTCCCCTTCCAGCTTCGCGAGTTCGGCCTTCGCCAATTCCAGCTTTGCATCGATCACGGCCTGCTCCGCCGCCTGCGGCCGGGACCGCCGGTCGCGGAACGCGGTCAAATCCGCCACGTGGCGTTCCCAGAGCTTCCGGTCAAAGCGCACCTTCGCCGCGAGGCGGGCCGCATACCAATCGCTCTTCAGCATCCCCTCGCGAGTGAACAGTCCACGCACGGCGGGATCATGCACCGTCTTCCCTTCCCAGGTCCCCTCGGCCATGATCGTCAACAGCGCCTTCAACGGCGGGATGGCATGGTCGATCGATCCATCCACAAAGTAGAGCTTCGCCGCCCTCTGATGTGCCTCGGCAATGTGCTCGATGCCGTCCACGTATTCCGCGAGGCTTTGTTCCTCGGGCCGCAGCATGTCATTCGGGAACACCGTTCCTGGATCACTGAAGACCCGGCCAAAGAAGCGCTGCACGAACTCCGAGGTGATCCGCCAACCCAGCCGACTGGCGGGGATGGTCCTGCCTTCGTGCTCGAAATCAGTCAGCGGTTCCAAGCACCCCTGCCCGATGAGCCATTGCGGATCGCGTTCCTTCAGGTGCATCCGGCACCACACCTCCGGAATGGTGAGGCTGATGTCGTGATCGACCCGGTACTTCCGCCCGATGTGCCCCGCCGCGCTGCAAAAGGCCCCAGCCCCGGTCAGCAGCATCGAGATGAGCGCGTTGTTCAGATCATGAATCGGCAACAAGCAGTTGAACGGCCCCTTCGTCAGCGCCCCCTCCGACCCCGCGCCGGTCGTGGAGGGCGACTTGCCGGTCAGACTCGCGGTGTAGTCCATGAACAACTCCGGCAGTTCCTGATAATGCACCGGTCCGAAGACCGCCAGCGGCCGGATCCCCGCCTCCGGATCGGCCGGATTGTTGCGCCGACCGGGAAGCACGGCATGCACCGGATTGAGGACCGGCTGCCCGATCGCCAAACGCCGATAGAGCTTCGCCCCGATCTCCGCCAGATACTCGCCCCGCTTGTTCTCCAGGTCCGGACGGTTCTGCAGGTAGCGCGGATTCTTGGTCGGCTTGCCATCCACGATGCGCGGATTCGCGGTGCAGACAAACCAATCGGGTTTCTCCGCCTCCGCCACGGCACGGATCATCTTCTGCATCGGTTCCGTGAACTGTCCAAAGCGGATCGCATCCTCGCACATCTCCTGCGCCATGGTCCGCGGCAGGGGCTCGTAATTCGAAAAGAACATCCCCGTGTGCGAGAAATCTTCCTCCGCCGCCCGATCGTAGCCACGGATCACCGCGTCGTCGGGCCGCTGGAAGAGCCGGTATTCGCAGTTCGTCACAAACTTGTAGGCCGGTTCGTCCAGAAGCGGATGCAGCCCCGTCAGGCGCTCCGCCGGCACCACCACCGAGGCGGAAATGTCGTCCTCCCGCTGCAGTTTCACGGCGGGCGAGAAGTCCTTGCGCACCCCGAAGGTCCGCCAGGTCCCCGCCCCCAGAAAGCCCACCCGCAGGTAGCGCGTGATGAGCCGCTGGTTGCGGAACTTCAACTCGAGCCCCGGTTGGCCGTCGATGGTGTCCACACTGAAGCGCGAGTCCCAGTCGTCGCCCCAGGACGGCTGATAGCGCCGCTTCAGCACCAGGGCCAGCCCCCGCACCGAGCGCGGAATGGTCGCCAGCCAGGCGTTGTATTCCTCCGTGAACAAATCACTCGGCGTCAACAGCCGCACCGCCGACCCGAAGGAACGGGTCGGATCGAGGAAGCCCCGCGCCGGGTTCTGCGGCTGCCGGGGAAGTTTGAAGCGGGCCGTGTAAAACTCCTGTCCCTTGTCGAGCAACCCGCGCACCTGCCTCAGGTCGTCCTCCAGATTGCTCACCAGCACCGGCCCGGTCAGCATGGCGTCGGAGAGCGCCTTCGAAATCTCCGACTTCCCGCCGCCCGAGACCGTGCAGGGCTTGTGGCAGAAGGTCCCCTCGGCCTGCGTCCCCACCAAGCGCCAGCGCTGGCCCTTCACACTCTGACTCATCCACACCTTGTAGCCCGAGGGCATCACGTAGGTCTCGCCCACCAGCAATTTCTTCTCACCCTCCGTGCCATCCGGCTTCGTCCAACTGATCTCCAGGCCACGCAGGTCGATCCGCGTCGTCTCGGGCAGATAAATGATGTCCGGCCACAGCTTGTCGACCCCGTAGCCCTCCGGCTGCAGGTTCATCCGCTCCCCGTGCAGACGCACCACGTCCGCCCAGGTATGATCAACCGCCTTGCCCAGTTGACTTACCGCAAAGCTCTCGCCGAGGTCGAACGACGGAAAGGCCAGCGCCCCACCCGCGTGCTCTTCCTCGCAGAGACCGAAGAGGTTCGCGGAAAAGCTGATCTGCGTCTTCACCTCCTTCTTGCAGTAGCCGTAGTAGCTGTCCGCAATCAGCGTCACGCACACCCCCGACGCATCGCGGCAGGCCACCTTGAAGGCCCCGCCGTCGTTGTAGAGTTCGTCCTCCTGCTCCCAGCACATCCCGTCCGCCTTCTGGCGCTCCGTCGCTTCGGACACCTTGGGCAGGCCAAGATCCTTCTTCTTCAGCGTGGTCAAATGCGGCGCAAGGATCACCGCGCCACTGTGCCCGGTCCACCCGCCCGCATCGAGCCGTGCATCATTTTCCGGCAGGAACGGATCCCCCGCATTGCCGAAAATGCTCTCCACGAAATCCAGATTGCTCACCAGGGCCCCCGGCGCAAAGAAGCGGATCTCCATGGTCCGCTGTGGCAGCACCCCCGGCACTTCCGGACAAACCACCGGACGCAACAAAAGACTCGCGAAGGCATTGGCCCGCTCTCCTTCCGGCCGCGTCGCGGTGTAGGGCAGGCGGAGCAGTTCCTCAGGCGGATTCAACGCCGCCTTCAGCATCCGCGCAAAGGCCAAACGCGGCACTCCCTTTTTGTCCGCGGGGATCGGCAGGCCGTCCTCCACCACGTGAAAGACCCCCTCCGTGGTGCGCCGGTCCTTCGCGGGATTGTGGCAGACCCCCTGATAAACGCGATACGACGAAACGATGTCCGAAGTCAGCGCGTCCTCTTCCGCCGGCACCGACAGCACCCGCGCCAGACCGTGACGCTCCAAGGCCAGCGCGGAGGACGGCACCATCGGCTCATCCTTGCCAAAGGTCGCCGTGGCATGCTCCCCGAGATAGCGCAGCAAAAAATCCTGGATCCCCTGGTCCGCCGGACACAACGGCTCACCAAAGAGCCGCAGCTTCTCCTCGAAATTCGCCATCAGCGATCGGCCCAGCGCCAGCAGCGGCGAGCCCTCCCCACCCCCCGGCGCGACGAACCCCCGCGAGGCGAGCTTCACATTCGCCAGTTCCACCAAGCGGGCCCGGGCGGGCTCCGCCTCGGCCCGCGTTTCAAAAAATCCAATGCTTTCCTGCAGTCTGCGTCTCACAAGGCCCGCCTTGTAGCAGATCTCACACCAAGCACCAGTGCAGTAAGGCAACTTTCCCGGTCTCCCTCCCCCAAGTGGCGTGACCGTCCCGGTCGCAAGCCTTCCCTCCGCGTAGCGGTGCCTCTGCGAGGCGTCGGCTCCACCCCCATCCCCCTTCCCATCCCCATCCCAAAGGGTGGGACCGACCTCCGGGCGGTCCGGC
>JAQCFL010000187.1 GCA_027619375.1 Verrucomicrobiota bacterium
TAGTTCGTCTGGTTGATAAAATGCATTTTGGTTTGGAAGAATGACCATGATTGAAACGAGTGTGTGGGAAGCGGAAGGTGCTACGGCGATTGCAGCTGGCCCCAGCGTTACCATCAGCAGCATGACGAACTGGTATTTGCATCATGCCGGGAAGGGGCTGGAGGAGCGGGGGGCGTTGTGTGGATTTTGGGGAAGCACGGGCAACCATTTTGGATTTGATCCGGCCGTTTTCCGAAGAATCTGGCCGTATCACTTCCTGAAGCGGCCGACTTATGCGCTGCCTTTTGTATATTTTGAAGAGATCAGCCGCTGGTGGGCATTGCCCGCCTATGATTTTTGGGTGGAGCGTCAAGTTCTCCCTGGGGGTTGCAACGTGGTGATCGCGCCGATGGGATCGTGCCTGCCACTCTTCCAGTTGGCGGAGGAGTCATCACATCGGGTTCTCAGGGTGTTTGATGCACCCAACAGTCATCCGGTCTGGCTGCAGAAGCTATGGCAGGACGAATGCGATGAATTCATGCCGGGCCACAAGATTCCGATGCCGGATAAGGCCTTTGCGAGGATCGCGCGGGAGATCGAGCGGGCCGATCTGATTCTGTGTCCGAGTGTGTTTGTGAAGGATTCGATGGTGGCGAACGGGGTTCCGGAGGAGCGGTGTTTCATCAATCACTTTGGGGTGAACACTTCGGTGTTTCAGCCCCGGACGGAGCTGCCGGAGGTGCCGGTGTTTGTCTGTGTGGGAAATGTTTGTCTGCGCAAGGGCCACCAGTACTTGTTCCGGGCTTTTGCGAAATTGAAGGAATCGCATCCCGGGGCGCGGCTGGTGTGCATCGGGAGTTG
Organism: Verrucomicrobiota bacterium; assembly: GCA_027619375.1. Lineage (GTDB taxonomy): Bacteria > Verrucomicrobiota > Verrucomicrobiia > Verrucomicrobiales > Akkermansiaceae > JAPKDA01. The sequence goes on from JAQCFL010000187.1 coordinate 841, forward strand.
TCGGCCTGATTTCCGCAAGGAGTGGCCGAAGTGGAAGGACTTGGTGGAGTATCATCCCTCCCTGCCGCATGCGGAGATTGCGACGTTGTTGAAGAATGCGACGGCTTTCGTCCTGGCATCGGTGGAGGAAGGATTTGCGCGGGTGCTCTCCGAAGCAATGGCGGCGGCCTTGCCGATCATTGCGACCTACGAGACCGGGGCCACCACGGTGGTGACGGACGGGGAGGAGGGGCTCATCGTGCCGGCGCGGGACATCGAGGCGCTGCACGGGGCGATGCGGCGGTTGGCGGAGGATGGCGAACTGAACATGGCGATGGGGGAGAAGGCGCGGCTGGCGGGTGCGGTGAAAAACACCTGGGACGATTACGCGGGGCGGCTTTATGACCGGCTTTGTGTGGAAGTGGCGGAGTACGGTAGGTGAGTAGGGAGTCCGGAAGTTTCAGGGATGGAGGGAGGGGCGGAGCCGATTGGCTTCGGCGGGATTGGGAAGTTGGGTAAGACTTTTGGAAGCTGGAAGGCTTGGGGCCGGGACCCGTCCTTCGCGAAACGCCACGGAGGGCAAGGTGGTCACGCCACTGTGGGTGGCTGGTAATGCGGTGGAACGTGTGTTTTCGATTGGACTCCGGAGATCGGGCCCCAGAGAGAGGAGCACGATCCGGGTGGTGGATTTTGAGGCGAAGCGGCGGACTTCAAGGATGGCAGTCGCTGGTTGAATCGCCGCGAGCCGCGGCGGGCACGGATTGCTGCGAGCCGCAGCAGGCACAGGGTTGCTGAGCAATTTTTTCATCAAACAACATGAGTGAGAGCAAGCATCTGCCCTATGAGATCAATCCGAAGAAGGATCGCAATCATTACTATGAGACCCTTTGGAAGGAGGTGGCCTTGGATTTGTTGCAGAAGCATGAGCCGGATGTGTCGGAACTGACCTTGTTGGACTACGGTTGTGGTCGGGGGGAGACGATGGATCTCGCCGCGCGGCGGGGGATGAAGTGCGTGGGGACGGATCTTGATCCGCATTGCGTGGAGTTGGCGGAGAAATTCGGGGAGGCGAAGGTGTTGGATGTGGAGGATCCGGTGGGGCAGTTCGGGGAGAACTCCTTCGATGTGGTGGTGTGCTTCCATGTGTTGGAGCATGTGCCGCGGCCGTTGGAGACGTTGATCCAGCTGCGGAAGATCGCGCGGAAGTATGTGATTGTGGCGGTGCCGAACCTGAGCCGGTCGCGGGATTTCATCCGGCGGCGGAACTGGGACATCCCGGTGAACGAGGGGCATTTGCAGTCCTGGGATCACAGCCACTGGCGGAACATGGCGGAGAACCACGCGGGACTGGAGGTGTTGGAGTGGGGATTTGACGCGACGGTGGTGTTGCCGATCAGCAACATCATCCTGAAGATCTTCGGACAGCGTGCGGCGATCAGGTTGGAGACCGGGTTGTTTCGTCGCTTGTGGCCGTATGGATCGATTTCGGTGATTTCCCTGATGCGGGAGCGGAAGGATGCCTCCCAAGATGCCGAAGATCCGTCCTAGCTGATGACTGAAGACGCAAAGCCCTTGGTGATCGCGGTGGTGGCGCAGTTTCCGCTGGGCTTCTTTGAGGGCGGCGGGCAGGGGCGTGGGGGCGGGCAGGCGGCGACCTGGCTGCCGCAGTTGGCGGAGGCCTGGATGGATGCGGAGGGGGTGGAGATCCATTGGCTGGTCCTGGACAAAACGGTTCGTGAGCCGGGAACGATGCGGCAATTGAACCAGACCTTCCATCGGATCCCGGACCGGGGGACTTCGCTGGGTTTACTCCTGGCGCGGAGGCCTCAGCGCCGCGGGTATGGGCGGGTGTTGCGTGAGATCCGCCCGGACCTTGTGCATTGTTGGGGGACGGAGACGCTGCACGGGGCGGCATTGTGGGAATTCGAGGGGCCGTCGATCCTTTCGATGCAGGGGGTGGTCACGACCTACTATGAGACAGGGGATCTCGTCGGTTGGCGCTGGAAGCTGTTCCGGTTTTGGGAGGCGAGAACAATGCGACGGGCGACGGTGGTGACGAGTGAATCGCAGTGGGGCCTGGACCGGGTGGCGGAGATTGTGCCGGGGAAGGTGATGCGCAAGATCGAGTACGGGGTCTTTCCCAGCTACTACGAGGTCGAGTGGAAGCCGGATCCGGAGCGTCCGCGGATTTTGTTTGTGGGGAGCCTGAATCGGCTGAAGGGGATCGATATTCTTATGGAGATGCTGCGGCGTCATCGGGGGCAGAAGTGGACCATGGTGTTTGTGGGGAGCGGGTATCTGGAAGAGGAATTGCGGGCCTTGAACCATCCCCAGGTGGAGGTGCGGGGCACGCTGAAGACGGGGGAGGTGCAGGAGGAAATGGCGAAGTCGTGGGGATTCGTGCTGCCTTCGCGGGCGGACACCAGTCCGAACGTGATCAAGGAGGCGCGGGTGATAGGGTTGCCGATCATCGTTTCCCCGCATGGGGGGCATGCGGAGTATGTGGAGGACGGGGTGGACGGGACGGTGGTGGATGGGGAGGACCCGGAGGAATGGTTTGCGGCGCTGGAGGGGCTTTGTGGGGATTTCGAGCGGTGTCGGGCGATGGGTGGGGCGCGGCGGGAGCTGTTTCGGGAGCATTTCCGCCCAGAGAACACGGCGAAGGAATTCCTGGCGCTTTATCGGGAGTTGGGAGACAAGGCTGGAGGAGAGCGAACTGTCGTTTGACAGCGAGGGGGGCCGCCGGGAGGTTGGACGATTGTGGATCGGATGGGATCCGGTGGTGAAGAAGTTCGAAGAGAGAATGATCAGTATAGTGTCCCCCCCATCCCGCCCATCCCCCTTGACGCAAGTGCTGCTGGTGCTGCTGGTGCTTGTTCTGGCCTCCGGTCTCACGACGGCGGCGATCTACGACGGCAATGCCAATGGAGTGAGTGATGTCTGGGAGGCACGCTATGGCATTGCGAACCCGTCGGTGGGAGCGGATGCGGACGGCGACGGGCAGAGTGATTTGGAGGAGGGGCAGAATGGAACAAATCCGTGGGATGCGGACTCAACGCTGGTTTTGAGCATTTCGGAAGCGGTGTTGGCCAAGCCTTTCGTGAGCTGGGAATCGAAAGAGGGAAAGCTCTATCAGGTGGAGGGGCTCAATCCGGAGGGTGGTTGGGAGGCTCTGGGGAGCGAGGTGATTGGCAGTGGGGCCTCGGTTGGGTTTTCCCACGAGGACTATTTGCCGTCGGGCGTGATGGCCTATCGGGTGTTGGTGGTGGGTGAGGAGGCCTTGCGGCCGGAGATCGAGGAGACCTTGGGCTTGATCGATACGGATGGGGACGGTCAGGACGACTGGACGGAATGGCAGGCCGGAAGCTCCTTGATTGATCCGGCGGAGCAGTTCGGCATCGGGACGGTGGGATTTCAGAATGCGGTGATCCTCTCGTGGCCGACGGTGGCAGGGATGCGCTATCGGGTGGAGAGCATGGATGGCGGGCCGTGGGAGGAAGTGGAGGGCGTCTTCAGGGGAAATGGTGGGTTGCAACGCGTCGCCGTGGAGTGTCCCGGAACGACTGAAATGTTTCGGCTGGTCGTGGAGGCACCAGACAGTGACGGGGACGGATTGACCGACTGGGAGGAGGAGTTGGCGGGGTTGGATCCGCAGCATCCGAACAGCAGAGAGGTGGAACGAACGGACTTGGAAGTGGTGATTGACGAACTGGGGCAAGGGGGTGAGATCACGCTGGAGGCGTGCGAGCCGGTGTTGAATCTGGCGTTGGGAGGGGAGGGGGCCGTCAGGGTGCGGCGAGAGGGTGGATTCAGGGAGTTGACTGTCCCGCTGGTGGTTGGCGGGAATGCGGTGGGCGGAGTGGACTACGAAGCGCTGCCCGGGAGTGTGACGCTGCCGTTCGGGGTGAATGAGTTGGAGATTCCCGTGCGGCTATTGGGCGGTCCTCCGCCTAGCGAGACCAAACACGTCGAGATGGCGCTCGGTGGGGCGGCGGGTTATCAGCTCGGCGGGGTGGTGGAGCGCAGCGTGACACTCTTGAAGGAGAATCTGATCAACGTGCATGACTATGGAGCCCTGGGAGATGGCGTGGCGGATGATGGGGCGGCGATTCAGGCGGCGATCAATGCCCTAGAATCCTCCTCGACGTTCAACGGGCTCTACTTTCCGGCGGGAACCTATCGGCTGAAGACGTTGATAGGAACGGTGAACGCATTCCGGCTTCTGGAGCTGGGCAACCAGGATCTGGCGGGGAGGGATATTGTCTTGAAGGGTGAAGCGGGTGCGGTGCTTTACTCGGACGTGGGTTTTTACCGGGCGAGCATGTTGCTGTGCAAGGCGGGCTTTCGCACCCTGTCGGCACGCGACTTGCGTTTCGAGCAGTCGCCGACCCCCCTTTGGCCGACACCCAACTATGAGCCCAACGGATCGGACGGAGTGACGGTGTCCTTGAAGGACGGCCGGCGGGTGGAGAAAGTAAGTTTTGAGGATTGCGAGTTCATCAATTGTCATCGGTCAGTGAGCATCAACGGTCGGGGTTACGATGTGCGCGGACTGTGTGGCGTGGCGGAGTTTGAAGGTTGCCAGTTTCTGAATCCCTACGGGGCAAACACTTCGAACGGGGGGACTGCCTGGGGGGGAGGGCAGCAGGTTTACATGACCGCCTGGGTGGCGGAGGCACGGTATAGGAACTGCTTGTTTGATGGAGGGAGTGAGGACATGACGGATGCTTCCACGGCACCTGGAGGGCACCTCAAGGACGGCGGGCACTTCGGGTATCCGTTGCGGTTGGACTTCCGCGACAATATTGTGCGCCGGATGGGGATTGAAGCGATCTTCCAGATCAATTTCACGACCCTGATGGGAGCGACGGTGACCAGTTTCACGGTTCCTCCCGCAGATGATGTGACGGAAGCGACGCTGACCGTGGATACCACCCCGAGCACCTACGTTCCGGGGGAAACGATTGTGATCAGGACCCCACTGACACCCGGGATGAGCCCGTCGAACAACTTGTTCACGATCCGGGCCTTTGATCCGGGTAGTCGCGAATTGCGAATCAGTAATCCCGGGCACCCCGGCAATCTTACGGCGGGATCCACCATTGCCACGGGCCGGACGATCTATCTTGACGAGCGGTCGGAGGCGACGATTGCCCATATCGAAGGGAACCTTTTGGAAGGCAGCGTTCCTCCGGGTGGGGTGGCGGGAGCGACGAGATCCGGGATCAGCTATGCGGCGCGGGCCACGATCGTCCGCAACTTGATCAAGGACCACGGCTGGGGGATCTACGGTCAGGAGGAGGTGATCAGCATACAGCATCCTTCCGGGCGGGGGAGCGTGTTGAGAGGAAATGTTGTGATCACGAGTGACTCGCGCATTTACGATCAGGTCTTCACCTATGGAATCACGGTGGCGGGTTCGGAGGAGCGGGTCGAGGACAACCTGGTTTACACGCCCGCCTCCAGAAAGATGGTGGGCATCCTGTTGAGAAAGCAGAGAGCGCATGTGGGGGGGAACACGGTGATTTCGATGGAGCCGCTGGTCAACGGATACACCAGTGCGGTGAGGGCCGTGGGGATCGGGATGGACAATTCTTCTTCCGACACGAGGGCGGCGGGGAATCGGACCAGTGGTTTCGACGTGGGGATCGGCCCGGCCAAGGCGTTTCAGTTCCCGCCCTATTACGTCGAGTCCCATGAGAGCGCGAACGATGTGCTGTCCATTGATACACATGGACTCATTGCTGAATGAACGAACGGGCAACCGATCAGCGCTGCTCGGTGGAAACGCCCACCACGGCTGGAGGTCTGATCCTTGCCTTGGTGGGCGAGTTGTCGGCTCGGGGCGTTCCCTGGGTCTATCTGAGGAACTACGAGGGTTTGCCTGAGGAAGTTGGAAACGACGTTGATTTGTTAGTTTCCGGTGGGCAGAGGGACCCGGTTGCGGCCATTTTTCGAGAGGTGGCGGAGGGCATGGGGTGGCAGGAATTGAGTCGCACAAGATTCGGACCGTTGGCCCAATACATCTGGCACCCGGAAAGTGGAGCAACGCTGCACATTGATTTGTTTGATCGCGTGGAGTGGCATCAAGTTGAGATTGCGGATGCCTCCGCGGTACTTGCGCGCCGGCGGTGGAACGGCACGGTTCATGTGCCGGACGAAGGGGATGAGGTGTACCTCAATGTCCTCACCCGCCTGATCTACAACGGAACCGTCAGAGAGAAGCACCGCCAACAGGCGTCGTCGGGCGTGGTGGGGGCGGTGTTGCTGCGGGAGCGATTTGTTTCGCACCTTGGAAATCACGGAGGGCGGCTTTTTGATCAATTGCTGGAGAACGATTGGTCTGCGACAGCCGAGAGTCGGGGGCTTGCGCGACGGGGTGCATGGCGGGAGTATGGACTGAAACGACCGCGATCCCTGGCTGTTGGGATTGGCCGTTATGTCAGC
>JAQCFL010000188.1 GCA_027619375.1 Verrucomicrobiota bacterium
GTGGGTGAGGAGGAGGGGCGGGCTGAGGAGGGGACTTCGTAGAGGGTAATATGAAGGCGAGCTTGGAATGCCCCCGGAGTGCGGAGGCTTGACTCCGCCTGGGAGGGACGGGGCTTGACCCGTGTGGAGGAGAGGAGTCTTGCCTCGGGAAGGCTTTGAAGCCTGTGGGGATGGCCAAATAGTTTGGAAGACCAAACACCCCCGCGCTGTCAAGCCAGCCTCCGCCGGGCGGTGTCGAGCCACCGCACTCCGGGGTCAAGCGATGGTCTTCGTGCCGAAGTAGGGGACGAGGGGCTCGGGGAGGTTGATGGAGCCGTCGGGTTGTTGGTATTGCTCGAGGAGGGCGACGAGGAGGCGGGGGAGGGCGGTGCCGCTGCCGTTGAGGGTGTGGCAGAAGGTGTTGTTGCCCTCGGCGTCCTTGAAGCGGAGCTTCATGCGGCGGGCCTGGTAGTCGCGGAAGCAGGAGCAGCTGGAGACTTCGAGGTATTTGCCCTGGCCGGGGGCCCAGACCTCGATGTCGTAGGTTTTGGCGGAGCCGAAGCCGAGGTCGCCGGTGCAGAGTTCGATGGTGCGGTAGTGCAGGCCGAGCTTTTGGAGGATGGCTTCGGCATGGCCGGTGAGTTCCTCCAGGGCGGCGAAGGAGTGGTCGGGGTGGACGATCTGGACGAGCTCGATCTTGTCGAACTGGTGCATGCGGATGATGCCCTTGTTGTCGCGGCCGGCGCTGCCCGCCTCGCGGCGGAAACAGGCGGTGTGGGCGGTCATCTTGAGGGGGAGTTGATCCTCGGCGAGGATCGTTTCGCGGTAGAGGTTGGTGACGGGGACCTCGGCGGTGGGGACGAGGAAGAGTTCGCCGTTGTCGAAGCCGTACATGTCCTCTTCGAATTTGGGCAGCTGGGTGGTGCCGACCATGCACTCGCGTTTGACGAGGAGGGGGACGTTGACCTCCTCGTAGCCGTGTTCGCCGCTTTGGGTATCGAGGAGAAACTGGATGAGGGCGCGCTGGAGTTTGGCGCCGGCGCCGCGATAGACGGAGAAGCCGCTGCCGGAGATACGGGTGGCGTCCTCGAAGGAGATGAGGCCGAGTGCTTCGGCGAGTTGAACGTGGTCCTTGGGATCGGCGATCTCCGGTTTGGAACCCCAAGTGCGGATCTCGGGGTTGGCCTCTTCGTTGTCGCCGACCGGGCAGGCCTCGTGGGGAAGGTTGGGGATGCGGAGGAGGAGTTCGGTTTGGCGCGCCTCGGCGGTGGCCGATGATTCGTCGAGCGCCTTGATCGCTTCGCCGATCTTCTTCACGGCGGCTTCGATGGCCGAGCTGTCCTCACCTTGGGCGCGGAGGGCGCCGATCTCTTTGGAGGTTTGCTTGCGCTGCGATTGGAGTTGTTGCTTTTCGGTTTCCGCTTTGCGTCGGGTCTCGTCGCAGGCGAGCACCTCGTCGATGAGATCGGCGGATCCGTCGTGACGCGTGGCGAGGCGTTCCTTGATGGCGGCGGGGTTTTCTCGGATGGCGCGGATGTCTAGCATGGGCGGGGGATGAGAAGCAGAAACCGGGGTAAATTCACGCCAAATCTCCCGGGAAATGTGAATGAGTGGGGAGGGCCGCGGCGGCGGGGAAGGGGTGGCCAATAACTTGCGAATAAGGATGCTCACATACGCCGTAACCCGTTGGTGGTTAATTCGGTAAATGAAAGCGCGGCTCCGGAATGGAACCGCGATTTCTTTAGCTTGGCTGCAAAGAGGAAGAAGAAATCTCTTTGCGGCGCCCGACTTGTTCACAGCCGGACACGGAGCAGAGCGTAGGCAGATGAGGGGGATTGTCTAATGAGCATTTTGACGCACCCGAGGGCCCCCGGCAGAGGGTCCGCGAAACGAGGGAGTTGCGCCAAATTGGAGCCTGTGGGAGGGGGTAATTTTTTTTCATTCTCCGCATATTTTGCTATGGTCAGGCTGACTTCAAAGCAGGTTTGAGGGGGCTGAAGGGAGGGTGGCGGGGAGACTAGAAACGCAAGGCAAGAGGTTGGTGCTAGCTAAGTTATGTGAATTGACTTTTCGGAGCGCTTGAAATAGTTAACTTTTCCTTATGAAATCTAGCCCGGGATTCTTGGTCCTCTTTGGAGCGCTACTGGTGATGGCGGCGTCTTTGCCGGAGCGGAGGAGTGAGAGTGATGAGCAAGAAGGGGGAGGTGAGAGCGCGACGGAGACGGTGTTGGGTGAGAGCGATGCGTTGGAAGTGGGAGAGGAGAACACACCGGTGGGATTCACGATGGTGACGACGAAGAGCACGGCAGCGGAGAGGCGGTGAGGAAGTCGGAAGTCGGAAGTCGGAAGTCGGAAGTCGGAATGCGGAATTCGGAATTCGGAAGGCGGAGTGCGGAAGTCGGAATGCGGAGGAACGCCGAACGCCGAACGTCCAATGTTGAATGGCGAATGGGAGAGGAGAGGCGGCTACTCGAGGACCTGTTCGGCGAGGAAGGATTGTTTGGAGAGTTCGGCGTAGAGGCCGTTGCGGGCGAGGAGTTCGTCGTGGGTGCCCTGCTCGACGACGCGGCCCTGGTCGAGGACGTAGATGCGGTCGGCGTTGCGGATGGTGGAGAGGCGGTGGGCGATGACGATGGCGCTGCGGTTGCGCATGAGGGCGTCGAGGGCTTCCTGGATGAGGCGCTCGGTTTCGGAGTCGACGGAGGCGGTGGCTTCGTCGAGGAGGAGGATGGGGGGATTTTTGAGGAGGGCGCGGGCGATGGAGATGCGTTGTTTCTCGCCGCCGGAGAGTTTCACGCCGCGTTCACCGACGTTGGTGTCGAGGCCTTCGGGGAGGTCGCGGACGAAGGTGGCGGCGCGGGCGGCGTCGAGGGCGGCCCAGAGTTCCTCCTCGGAGGCGTCTCGTTTGGCGAGGCGGAGGTTTTCGCGGACCGTGTCGTTGAAGAGGAAGGCCTCCTGGGTGACATAGCCGAGGGCGCTGCGGAGGGAGGCTTTGGCGACGCCGTTGAGTTCGTGGCCGTCGATGCTGATGGAGCCCTCCTCGTATTCATAGAAGCGGCAGAGGAGGTTGACGATGGTGGACTTGCCGGCGCCGGTGGGGCCGACGAGGGCGATGGTCTGGCCGGGGGTGGCCTCGATGTTCACCTCGTGGAGGGTTGGTTGGTCGCCGTAGGAGAAGGAGAGGTTGGTGAACTTCACGTGGCCGCAGACGGGCAGGGGGAGGGGATCGCCGTCGGCGGCGTGGGGTTCGTCCTCGGAGTCGAGGATCTCGAAGACGCGGTCGCCGGCGGCGCGGGCGGAGAGGGCCATCTGGTTGAGTTGGTGGAGGCGGGCGACGGGTTCGTAGAAGAGGGTGAGGAGGAGGAAGAACTCGAGGAGTTCGCCGATCTTCATGCCGTCGGGTCCTCCATCCATGACCGCCCAGCCGCCGAAGCCGAGGACCAGGACATAGCCGCACATGCCCACGAAGGACATGCCGGGGGAGTAGAAGGCCCACCAATACATGATGCGGAGGGTGGACTGGCGGAGTTTCTCGGAATAGCTGTTGAAGCGGGCGTGCTCCTCCTCCTCGGCGGTGAAGCTCTTGATTTGGCGGATGCCGGAGATGTTGTCGTGGAGGAGGGCGTTCATGTCGCTGGCGGCGTCGCGCTGTTCCCGGTAGCGGGAACGGGCGTTGCGGGTGTAGATCCAGGCCCCCAGGGCGAGGAAGGGGACGGGTAGGGTGGCCCAGAGGGCGACGCTGGCGTCGTTGAGGTAGAGGATGAGGCCGACGATGAAGATCTGCAGGACGGCCATGAGGCCCTGCTCGACCCCGTCGATGAGGATGCGCTCCATGGCGGTGACATCCTCCACGACGCGGGTCATGATGTCCCCGGTGCGGCGGCCGTCGAACCAGCGGAGGGGGAGGCGCTGGAGTTTTTGGTAGAGGTCGGAGCGGAGGTCGTAGATGACCTTTTGCTCGAAAATGTTGTTGAGGATGAGGCGGAGGCTGCCGAGGCCGTCCCGGAAGAGGAAGGCGGCCAGGGCGATGGCGACGAGGGTGAGGAAGAGGCCGCGGTCGCCGTTGGGGATGACCACATCGATGATGTAGCCCGTAATTTTTGGGAAAACGATGACTGCGGCGGTGCCGAGGAGGGCACAAGCGAGCTGCGCGGACGCCAGAAGGGGGTAGCGCCGGAGGTAGGAAACGACGCGGAGGATGGTTTTCATGGCCGGGCGGCACTTAGGGTCCCGGCATGTCCTTTGTAAAGACAGGGGGCGTTTTTAGGCAAATTTTTGGGTTGTCGGGGGACGGGGGGCCTCATTAGGGTGCCGGGACACCTTCGGAAACCCTCAATCCCAACGCAGTAGAAAAACTATGGCCAATATTTTTGCGATTTTAACCGCGCTCGTTCTCGCGGTCAGCGGCTACCTAGCCTACGCCAACATGGGCGACGAGACCATCGCCAAGCGCGGTTACAAAGGATGGATCAAAGCGCGCACCGATGAGCAGGCCTCGTTGAAGCGCAACCAGAACACTCTGGCCGGGCTGCAGAAAGACCTGAAGGACACGGAGGGCGAGCTGGCCGACTACAACGGCAAGAACGAAACATTGCAGACCGAAGTGGACGCGCAGCTTGCGAAGAACTCCGAGTTGGAAGCGCAGGTGTCCGCGAAGAAGGCCGAAGCCGAGTCGAAGGCCAAGGAGGTTGCCGACAAGCAGGAGTTGACCAAGGGGGTTGGTGACGCCGACCAAGTCATTGCAACGTTGAAGCGGACGCAGGAGCAACTTCAGCAGCTCGCCGGGGCGATCGATGAAGGCACCGCCAAGCGCGGGGCGCTCGAAGCGGAGAAGAAGAATACCGAGGTGGCCATGGAGGGCCTCAAGGGGACCATCAACCTGCGGGTCTCCGGCAAGTCCGATCCGAGTCTCCGCACCTACGTCCGGAGCGTTTATCGCGGCCTTGGTTTCGTGACCCTCGCGGCGGGCGACAACAAGGGCATAGTGAAAGATTCCCGCCTCGATGTGATTCGCGACGGCGAGAAGGTCGGCCAGTTGCAGGTCACCACGGTGGAGGCCAACACGGCCGCCGCTGATATTGTTCCGGACTCTCTGATACCGGGAGGCTCGATCGTGGAGGGCGACATTGTGATCGCTGAACAGCCGAAGAAAAAGGCTCCCAAGAAGTAAGGAACCCCAACGATCGAAACCAAGCGATGAAAGCAATTTTTTACATTCTCTCCGTCCTCGTCATCGGCGCCTCCGCCTACTTTGCCTTCGAGAACAAGGCCAAGCTTTTGAATGAAAGGGCCGCGTATGACAAGGCATTCGCCACCAACGCGAATGTGACGGCGTCCATCAAGACGACCCAGAAGAACCTCGATGACACGAAGCAGGCCCTGACTGCTTCGATGGCGAAGCACGAGGAGCTGAAGGCAACGAAGAGCAACGAAGAGGCCAAGGAGCGCAGCCATTTGGCGTCGATCGAGAAGTATGAGACGGAGATCGAGGACCACGACGCCAAGCTGGCGGAGTTCGCGGAAATTGAAGCGAAGGTGAAGGAGATGATGAAAGGCATCGCCATTCCCTTCGAGGAGATCCCTTCCGAGATCGAAAAGCTTGAGAATAAGCGCAAGGGGCTGCAGAAGGAATTCGAGGAGTTGGAAGTGACCATCGCGGGACTGGAGAAGAACGTTTCCAGCAACAAGGATGAGATCGCCCGCCTGCAGAGCCGCTTGGTGGATATGCGCCAGCGGATCGCCCGGAACTCGCTGCAGGGCCGCATCACTGCGGTGGATCCGGTGTGGGGCTTCGTGGTGGTCAACCTTGGCGACAAGAACTCGAACATCACCGCGCAGTCGGACCTCCTGGTCTATCGTGACGGCGTGTTCCTCGGTCGCCTTGACATCCAGTCGATCGAGCCGACCCAGACCATTTCGGACATTGACCTGAAGCACCTTCGCCCCGGCCAGCGCATCCGCCCCGGGGATACGGTGATCCTGGCGAAAACGGTCGGCAATTAAGCGGTCACCGATTCAATTTACAGACCGGCGGGAGGAAGCTCCCGCCGGTTTTTTGATAAGGAGTGGAGGGACTCGGCCATTCACAGGCGGAACGCCAACAGTGTTCGACCTGGATCGTGCTTTAACAATCTGGCGGGTTGGTCCGGATACAGGGTTGAATTTCCACTGGCCAATTTCCAAATAAATTCCAAGCATCAGGTCCCAAGTCGGAAAACGAATCAAAGGAGAGACATCAACTCGGACACTCGTGGTTGTCATTCGCGATTCCGGATGGGGCAACGAGCTTCAGCAGTTGAGATTTGGTCTTGGATTTGAACTTTAGTTGGAACTTGTCGGTTGGGAATTCTTGGAAGGTATCCTCGGCGAGAAAAGGCCCCGATTTCATTGAGGGCGATGAGCGGTTCAGCATTCACCATGCCGAACATGTTTGGCGGGGACCCGTCCTTCGCCTCCGGCTACGGAGGGCAGGCTGCCGGTGGTCCATTTGGCGTTGCGGAATGTGGGGGGAAGGAGGGGATGCCTATACCTCCCGCTTGCAATCGAGGGGCGGGCTGCTAGTTTTCCTGCATGCAGAAGTTGGTGCTTACCTTGTTGGGCCTTGGGGTGGGATTGATCCTGGGTGGCTGTGCGACGACCGAGCCGGCTCCAGTGGGTCCGGTGAGTGAGGAGAGTGACATGCCCTGGAACACTCCGCAGCCCGGCGAAGGCGGTTCGGCCTTTGGTGGGATGCTCGATCAAGGACGCCGATGAGCTGGCGCCAATTTAGGTTGTCGTGGATGTTGGTGGTGTTGGCGGGAGGGCTTTGCTTGTCGAGTGGGTCGGATCCGGGTGCTCAGACGAAAGGAGACATGCCCTGGAGTTTGCATGGGGAAGGGGCCCAACCCTTTGGTGGACTGCTCTCCGAAGGACGTTGATGAACATGCGCGCATTTTTTTTGAGGAGCTTGTTGGTGGTCCTGGCTTGTGGCGCTTGCCTTTCGTGCGGGTCGAGTGCGGGTGGGCGGGGAGAGGAGCACTGGAGTACGCCGAAGAAGGAGAGCGGGGGAAGTTGGTTTGCTGGGGTGTCGCGGGTGGGGCTTTAGGGGTTCGGTGTGTGGAGGTTGGGAGGTTTGCTTTTTGGAGGGGGAAAGAGAGGGGCACGGGGGTCAGTGGTGGGGCGTGGTGGTGAAGTGTGACTGGGGATGTCGCCGCCGAGGGGCTGCTCTGCGGCAGGAATGCCGCTGCTCCGGGGGGAGGGACTGCGGGACGACGGGGGTTGGGGGGAATGTTTGG
>JAQCFL010000189.1 GCA_027619375.1 Verrucomicrobiota bacterium
CCATCCCCCCCCAACCCTCCCCCATCTCCATTTCACAATGAACTTCTCAACCACCTCCCCACTTCTCGCGATCGGATTGATCCTTCTGACTCTGCCCACCGCTGCTGAGCCCCTGCCTCACCCCGATTGGAAACCATTCAATCTCGATCTCCCGATTCACTTCGAAGGCAAGACCGTCGCCGAACTCGGAAAAATAGTTTCAATTACAGAGGTCAACCATCGGGACACAATCAACAAAGCGTTTAAAACCCCCGATTACAAAGAAGCGGGTTTGGAAGGACTGCCTTCGGACTTTCTCGCAAACCACCTCTTTAAATACCGAACCATTCCCCATTCAGAGTATCGGAAAGCAACCCCGATCCAGATAAAGCCATCATTCGAAGTCCGGTATATGGATGGGACACGTGCCGTGATTTCTCCGCGCCGAGTCGCGATATACACGGCCGATGGAAGATCCTACTCATGCTGGCTGGACAACAAATGACCCAAGAAAGCCCTCCCCCCACAACCCTAGCCAAAAAATTCTGTCCATTCTGTAAATTCTGTCCCCTCTCCCTCCCATTCCCAACCCCCAATAACCAATAACCAATACCCCAATAACCAATAACTTCCATCTCCACGCGATCTTGATCGCCCTCGCCGTCCTCGTTCTAACAACCGGTGCCGAACTCCTCCACCACCGCCGCGTCCGGCGTGTGGCCCGCCTCGCCTTCGGCCCCACTCTCCGCCCCTCCCCCCTCGGCGCCATCGCCCCCTTCCACCGCGTCATCGCCCTCACCCTCCTCACCTGGGCCCTCGCCACCCTCTTCTTCCTCCCCCCAAAAGCCCACCGCTCCACCATGAAGGAGATCGAGAAAGGCGAGCGCCAGCACATCATCCTCGTCCTCGACGTCTCCCCCTCCATGAAACTCCGCGACGCCGGCATCGATCAGGACCTCAGCCGCACCCAACGCGCCTCCGCCATCGTCCAGTCCCTCCTCCAGCGCGTCTCCGACGAGAAACTCTTCTTCACCATCATCGCCACCTACAACGGCGCCAAGATCGTCGTCGAACAAAGCCGCGACCGCGAAGTCCTCCTCAACGTCCTCGACGGCCTCCCCATGGACCAGGTCTTCCCCGCCGGGAAAACCCGCCTCTTCGACGGCCTCGAGGCCGCCACCAAGATCGCCAAAGCCTGGCCCGCCGCCTCCGCCACCCTCCTCCTCGTCACCGATGGCGACACCGTCCCCACCTCCGGCATGCCCCGCCTCCCCCAATCCATCGGCGGCACCCTCGTCATCGGCGTCGGCGACCCCGTCAAAGGCTCCTTCATCAACGGCCGCCAATCCCGCCAGGACGTCGCCACCCTCCGCCAAATCGCCAACCGCCTCGGCGGCGAATACCACGACGGAAACCTCAAACACATCCCCTCCGTCATGCTCCGCCGCCTCGGCACCCTCCAAATGGACCCCGGCGAGCTCAAGCTCACCTTCCGCGAATATGCCCTCATCACTGCGGCAATTTCCGCCTTCTTCCTCGCCATCCTCCCCCTTTTGCTCCACCTTTTCGGGTCCCCCTTCCGCCCCGGCCCCCCACAAAGTCCCAACAATCCCACCCCTCAAGAGTCTTAACCTGGTAAGCACCCCTCTTCCTTCTCCATTCATAAATCATCAATCATCAATCATCATTCGATGTTCGGCACTCCTCCCCCAATCCCACATTCCGCATTCCGAAATCCCCCTCCCCCAAATTCTGTCCATTCTGTCAATTCCGTCCCCGCCTCCCCTTCCCCATTCCGCATTCCCCACTCCCCACTCCCCACTCCCTACTCCGCATTCCCCAACAACTGATAACCGATAACTGATAACTCATAACCAAGATGAGAATCATCTTCCTAACCCTCTGGTGCCTCCTCCCCGTCGCCTTCGCCGCCTACCACTTCGGCCCCGGCCAGGACCAACTCCGCCTCGACACCACCGAATCCCACCTCTCCGACGCCCGCGCCGCCGCTGCAGACGAGGACTGGCCCACCGCCATCGAAGCCTACGCCGAAGCCCTCGCAGCCCTCCCCAAGGACAAGACCACCCTCTCCCAGCGCATCCGCCTCGAGTCCGCCAAAGCCAAAATGCTCTCCAAACAACTCCCCGCCGCCCGCGAGGAACTCGCCACTCTCGTCACCGAACTCGACGACGAGCAAAGCACAGACCCCCAACTCCGCGACGAAGCCCGCGCCACCCTCGCCAACGCCCGCTACTACATGACCTACCTCATGAAACTCGAAGGCCTCCCCGACGACGCCTGGGAACCCGAAATCGAAGCCGCCCGTCAGGAATACAAACTCCTCGCCCAAACCAGCAGCGACAAAACCCTCGCCGCCCAATGCGCCAACGACCTCGAAGCCGCCATCCGTCTCGCCCGCACCGATCCCGCCGAACTCTACGGCCTCCCCATCCCCAGCCAATGACAAGGCTGCTCCTCGGGCGGTCGTCCGAATCCAGGAAACAAACCCGGCAACAAGCCAGGCCCCAAAGACTCCCGCGGCGCCGGCCAGGGCCCCCCCGTCGACGGCTCCGGCTCTTAACTCTTCCCCTTGGAAATTGGACATTCCTTGTTCGACATTGGGTGTTCAAAAATCGGCGACTGGCATGAGCATTCAAGTCATCTCCCCACCCTCAACGCCCTACCTCCCGCCTCAACGGTAGGGGACGGTCGCTCCGCGCCGTCCGGCGACTCCACCGTCGCAACCTCTCCCCCCGATGTCCTCTTCAAAGCACCGCCTCCTCCCCTCCCCAACCCCAAAGGGAGGGACGGTCGCTCCGCGCCGTCCGGCGGTTTCACCGTCGCAACCTCTTCCCCCGATCTCCTCCCCAAGCCACCGCCTCCTCCCCTCCCCAACCACCACCTTCTCCCCGGCCTGAAGGGCCGAAACAACACAGCGAAGGGCAAGCGAGGAACACGCGCAGCCCTGGCACAACCACCACCCACGACCGGCACCCTGTAGGGGCGCGAGAAACTTCCATTCCCCGACAAACCGCCAATCTCACCCCCAACCATGCGCCTCCCCCTGCTTCTCCTCCTCACCACGCTGACCAGCTGCCCAGCAACAGAGGAGTCCCTCACCTTCCAATCCACGCCCGGCTGCTTCACCGGTTCCTCACGCCTCCTCACCGCAACGTCCTCCGGCGATGCTTGGCTCCAGCGCCCCACGGACAATGGAGAGTGGTCCCAGCGCAAACCAACCGGGAAACCCACCGCTGTGATCGAGGCCTTTGCCGCGATCAAAAAAATTAGCTTCTCAGATGCTGAAATCAAACTTCTCACAACGTTGAGCGGAGGAGTCATCGGCCCAGAGCGTTTTACCGTTGCGCTCACCCTCGAAGACAACGAATGGTCCATCTCCTACCTCTCCGACATGACCATCCCTGCCTTGTCATCCCTCTACACCGAAGATCAGGAACGTGACGAGGAAACCGAAAAACAGGTTCGCGACATCCTCTCAAAAATCCAGATGATCCATCAAGCAATCACACCATTGCTTCCCCCCAATAACAAATAACCGATAACGACTCTCCCCATGCGCATCTTCACCCTCCTCCTCATCCTCCTCGCGCTCGCGCCCCCCGCATTCGCCCAATCAGCCATTGCCCAGAGGGAAGGGCCCCGTATCTTCGTTGAAACCGGCAACATGGCGGGTCAACTCCCTCCCCGCAACAACGCCCAGCGCAACCAGGGCGGCAACAACGAGAACAACCCCGAGGCCAAGCGCCAGCAACTCCTCCAACAGCTCGTCATCGACCGCTCCCCCTCCGGCATCCTCCAGGCCCGCGTCCAGGCCACCCGCCCCCCCGAGCCCGATCCGGAACCCGAGCAACCCGAAATCCCCGTCGATCCCGACGCCCCTGAACTCACCCCCGAACAACTCGAAGCCCAACGCCTCCAGCAGGAAAAACAGGCCGAGCTCCAACGACAACTCAAGGCCATCCAGGACGGCGTCACCGCCTTCCAATCCGACATCACCCTCGGCAACTGGGACAAGGCCCGCGCCTACCTCGAAAGCCTCCCCGCCCCCCAGGCCCAACTGGCCTTCGCCCGCGTCCTCCAACAACTCGGCAGCCCCGTCACCGTCCAGCCCCTTCCCGAACTCGCCGCGATGGGCGCCAGCGCAAATCAACAGAGCCAATACCTCCGCCCCCTCGAAATCCTCTCCCTCTCCGACGCCGCCAAGGCCGCCCCCGATCCCGACACCCTCCGCCTACTCGCCACCCTCGTCCCCAAGGACAATCCCCCGCCCGCCAGCTTCTTCGACCTCCTCAGATCCGGCACCCGCTACTTCGGCACCAAGGACCTCGAAACCCGCCTGCGCACCTCCGAGTTCCTCCTCAACGCCGGACTCCTCGAACAATCCGCCGACTACCTCCCCGACCCCGCCGCCGCCCGCGCGGCCAAAAACATCGCCGCCCTCAACCTCCTCGCCCGCTACCACGCCGAAGCCCACAAGTCCGAGCACCCCGCCGACCACCTCGCCACCGCCTGGGCCCTCTGCACGGAAATCATGGGCAACCCGGACGCTCCCCTCAACGAACGCGGCTCCGCCCTCTACCGTGCCCTCTCCCTCGTCCCCGAACTCGAGGACGGCACCGGCACCACCTGGCTCGAAAAAACCTTCACCAGCACCCAAGGCGAAGGCTTCGAAATCCTCGCCGCCGTCGGCACTCTCGCCGCCCAGAGCCGCCAGGTCCCAAGCGAATACTTCCGCCTCGAACAACTCAAACTCCAGGCCGCCGCCACCAAGGCCCTCCTCGCCACCAAGGACGCCGACCTCTCCGCCTGGGCCGAAACCCTCACCCTCTACACCCTCAACTGGATCCACGAAGCCGACTACTCCTACCGCCTCGACCAAAACACCACCATCCGCCCCAACATGCAGGTCGATGACTTCGGCAACGTCTTCTACTCCCAGGAGCGCGTCACCTACCAGGGCCGCGGCGTCACTCCCATCCCCTCCGCCGACCTCGTCCCGTGCATGCCCGACGATGCCTGGCTGCAACAAGTCGACGAAACCGTCCGCCTCGACTGCCTCACCCGCGCCGCCCGCCTCTACCTCAAGGTGAAGGAGGAGGACCTCGCCTTCCCCACCCTCAAACGCCTCGCCGAAGCCCGCCCCGAGGCCACCAAGGACCTCGTCAGCGAAATGATCTCCGTCTGGGCCCAGAAGCACAACCCCAACCAGCAACAGCAATACCGCTCCAGCTACTTCTACTTCTACGGCTTCAACCAACGCGCCGAAACCATCCCCCTCACCCGCTCCAAACAGGAACGCAACCTTCTCGAACTCGCCAAACTCGTCGAACAAGTCCGTAGCCTCCAACTCGACGACACCTTCGACGAGGAATTCTCCAACGCCTTCATCCAGGCCCACAGCCAGGCCGAAGTCTGGCGCGTCGAGGCCCTCGAGTCCGTCTTCGGCGACCTCACTTCCCTCGATCCCGAAACCCTCGCCGCCCTCCTCCGCCGCATGCGGACCAACCTCGCCAACCTCTGGCCCAACCCGAAAATCCAGCAACAGGCCAAAACCAAGCGCACCGACAAGGAACTCCAACAACACATCCTCAAAGGCTACCAGGCCGCCAAAGGGATCGCCTCCAACGCCCTCCAACGCCACCCCGACGACTGGCGCATGCAGATCCAACTCGCCTCCCTCGCCTACGAGGAAATCAACTACAAATCCACCATCAACCCCAACGCCAAGACCTCCGCCACCAAACGCAACAGCCTCGACGCCCTCGCCGCCGCCGCCGCCGCCTACACCGCCACCCTCCCCCTCGAGAAGGAAGCCGACGAATCCACCGAACCCTTCGAAACATGGCTCTACGCCGCCCTCGGCTCCCCCGACCTCGCCGCCCTCAAGGCCCACCACCAACCGGTCACTTCCGAATACCCCAAGATCAAAGCCGCCCTCGCCGCCATCCCCGAAGACTGCCGCGAACGCCACCTCGCACGCTTCGCCACCACCGTCAACAACCGCCTCGCCAACGTCTCCCCCGACCTCAAATACCGCTACCTCGAAGCCGCCCTCCAGATCACCGGCGACCACGAACGCGTCCAGAACGCCTCCGACGTCTTCGCCTATTACCACGACCTCATCACCGAAATCGAACTCACCGCCACCATCGACGGACCCGACCAGGTCAGCCCCGACCAACCCTTCGGCCTCTTCGTCAACCTCCGCCACACCCAGGAAATCGAACGCGAGTCCGGCGGCTTCCAGCGCTACCTCCAAAACCAGAACAACAGCGCCTTCGGCTACAACTACGGCCGCAACACCGAGGACTACCGCGACAAGTTCGAAAAAGCCGCCCGCACCGCCCTCGAGGAACACTTCGAGGTCCAGTCCATCACCTTCCACAACGACAAGATCGAATCACGCAGCGACCCCGAATACGGCTGGCGCATCACCCCCTACGCCTACCTCCTCCTGAAACCCAAAGGCCCCGAAATCGACTCCATCCCACCCCTCGGCATCGACCTCGATTTCCTCGACACCTCCGGCTACGTCGTCCTCCCCGTCACCTCCTCCGCCCTCCCCATCGACGCCTCCGGCAAAGCCGCCCCCCGCCCCCTCCGCGACCTCGCCGTCACCCTCACCTTCGATGATCGCCCCGTGGAAGGCGAACCCGCCCTCCACCTCGACATCAAGGCCACCGCCCTCGGCCTCGTCCCGCCCCTCGACGACCTCCTCGACACCACCCTCGACGGCTTCACCATCACCGACACCGAGGACCGCGAACTCCTCGTCGAGGAACTCACCGCCGACACCGACGACGGCGCCCCCCGCTCCGTCCGCGAATGGCGACTCACTCTCGCCGCCACCAATCCCACCACTTCCTTCACCTTCCCCGCCGTCCAACTCCCCGTCAAAGAAGAGGACGGCCTCCTCCTCCAGCGCTACGACGACGTCGACCTCCTCACCGTCGGCCCCACCATCCCCCTCATCGCCAAAGTCGGCCCCGCCATCCCCCGCTGGGCCATCTACCTCGGCATCGCCCTCGCCCTCCTCGTCCTCATCATCATCTTCCTCCTCCTGCGCCGCAAAGGCCCCGAGGAAATCATCGATCACGGCCCCGCCATCCCCTCCACTCTCACCCC
>JAQCFL010000190.1 GCA_027619375.1 Verrucomicrobiota bacterium
GAGGCGTCAACCCGGGCTCTCGTGCTTGTCATTCGCGATTCCAGATGTGGCAACGAGCTTCAGCAGTTGAGATTTGGAGCAGTTGAGATTTGGTCTTGGATTTGAAATTCATTTGGAAATTGTCGGTTGGAAATTCTTAGAAGGTGGCCTCGGCGAGAAATGGTTCCGCGTTCATTGGGGGCCATTCCCAGTTCAGCATGCACCATGCCGAACATTCTTGGTTGGAGACCGCCGCCACGGGGGGAAACGGCGGGGGGCGTCGATGGAGGAGGGTCCTTGGAGGGGAGAGGGTGGAACCGCCGACCGCTTGCAAAGCGGCCGCTACGCGGAGAGGGAATCGGTGGGGCGGGCGGGACGCCCACGCTCCCCTGGGGGAGGGCTTGCGACCGGGACCCATCCTTCGCCTCCGGCTACGGAGGGCACGCGGGTCACGCCACGGTGGGATGGCAGTGATCCTTGGGCTATTCGCTGGGGGGGGCGACTTCGCGGGTGTCGGCGCCGTGGGTGTCGCTGAGGATGAGGATGGCGAGTTTCTCGACCTGTTGGAGCTCGGTGGGTTTGAGCATCTGGTAGTCGAGACCGTTGGCGGGGGCCGGTTCGGCGGGGAGGGGCTGGACCTGCTGGTCACCGCCGTTGAGGCTGGCGTAGTCGAAGCGGCCGCGCAAGTCGGTGTAGCCGTCCTTGAAGAAACGGACCGTGCCATTTTGGAGTCGGGCATAGACCTTCACGTAGGCTTTCGGGAGGGGCTTGTTGGTGGCGCTGTCGCGGACCTCGAGGTGTCCGTAGTTCTCGACCAGGGCGAGCTTCAGGGTGTTGGCGTGGTAGGGCTGGGTCTTGCGTTGTCCGGCACCGAGGATCTCGACGAGGACGTTGGCCTTCGTGAACTCGGCGGGCAGCGGGATCGCGGCGGTGTCCTTGTTCTTCGGAAGGGGCTGGGTGGCGGACTTGTTCGGCTTGATGATGCTGAAGCGGCTGGCGTCGGTGCTGACGAAGGGGTTGCTGCTGAAGGAGAACTCCGGGTCCATGAGGTAGTAGTTCACGGTGACCTTCTCGAGGTTGCGGTAGTTGAGGGCGATGGTGCCGCCCTCCACCTTGAAGTCGAAGGTGGGCTCGGTGGCGGCGAGTTCGCCCTGCTGCTTCTCGCGGTCGGGCTTGTCGTCGTCCTTCTTCGCGGCGGCCTTGCCCTCGATCTCGTCGAGCTGGCTGGTGACCTCCGCAAAGAGCTCCCGCCAGCGCGGCACGGGGAAGTCCGAGTAGCCCGCGGCGAGTCCGCGGGCCTCGGCGAGCTTGTCCTCGTAGAAGGCGGCATAGCAGCGGAAGTAGTCGTGCTGCAGGCGGGTGGGGAGCTGTTTCGGATCGATGGCATGGAAGCGGGCGAGGGCCTCCTCGACGCGGTTCTGGAGGAAGAGGTAGTAGGTCACGCTCATGGAGTCCATGGCATCGAGCTGCGGCTTGTGGGCGAGGATGTCGAGGAGGTGCCGGTATTGGCCGAGGACGGCGGGGTTGGCGATGCGCCTCTCGCTGCCGAGTTGGTGGGCGCGCTGGTTCACGAGGGGGGAGTAGCCGAGGTGTTCGTAGCTGCGGCGCTCGATGGGATCGAGGAGGACGAGCTTGGTGGCGAGCCATGGGCCGCACTGGTTGACGAACTGGTCCTGATGGCGGAGCCATTCGCGGAGCGCGGTGGGCTCGTTGTGGACCACGGCGTAGCTGTAGATGGTTCCGTCCCAAACGTGGTGGCGGGCCATGAAGGTGGTGAGCCTGGCGAAGAAGCCGGCGTCCTTGCCGCGCCAGGCGAGGAGGTTGAAATCGAGTCGGGCGAGGTTGTTGGCCTCGAGGAAGGCGAAGACCTCGTCGTCGGTGCCGTATTGCGAGAGGTAGTGCCAGGAGGCCTTGTCGAACTGGGTGAGTTTGTCGACGACGTTGAATGCGAATTGATTTGCGCCAGCGGCGCTGCGGCCGGCGATGGAGACGTGCACCGGGTAGTGCGCGAATTTCCCTTCCTTCGCGGTGGCGGGGAAGTAGAAGAAATACTCGAAGGTCTGGGTGGTGTAGGGCTCCAGGCGGACCTGGCGTGAGTCGGTGGCCTTGCTGCCGAGGACGGGGAGGGCGCCTTGCGGGATTTGCAGGAGGACCTCGGCTTTGACGGGGGCGCTGGTGGGGTTGGTGACGACGACGTTGGCCCCGAAGACGGCGCCGGTGAGGAATTCCTCGGTGACGTATTTTTCGAAGCGCTCGTTGCCCTCCTGCCGGTAGCGGTCGTCCTGCCGGAAGAAGCTTTCCGAGACGAGGAGTCCGCCCAGTTGGGCGTCGGCGGGGGCGGCGGGTTTGATCTCCTTGTGGTAGGCGATGACCGGACCGCCGGCGGTGAGGGTGAGGGCGCCGTCGGCGGTTTTCACGGCATGTTTTGGGGCCTCGAAGGGGAGGTCGAGGACGGCGAGGGCGAGCATCATCTCCGCGAAGGTGCGGCCGGTCTCGGCGAGGTTGGAGGAAAGGAAGGGCGGCTTGGTGCCCTCCGCAGCCCAGGCCGCGTAGTCGCGCCAGTAGCCGTTCACGGGGATGAGGGAGGCGTCCTGCGCGGTGATACGGATCTTGTAGTAGTTGTTCTCGGCCCATTCCTTGGTCGGTCCGAGGGGGCGGAAGTAGGCCCGGACCAGTTCGCGGGCGCGGTTGGACGCCCTGCCTCCGAAGAAGGCGAAGTCGGCATCCTTTTTTTCATTTGCGAGTGCATTCAGGGCCACCTCGCCGTCGGCCAGTTGGGCGCCTTGCTTCCGCAATTCCTTCCCGCCCTTGTCCTGATCGGGAGCTGCGTCGAAGGGGTCGTCATGTGGGCCGCTTTCCTCGCTTTCTCTGGCGGCGGCGGCTTGGGGCTCCGGCGTGGCGGGCGGGGCGGGTGCCTCGGCTAGTCTGGCGTCTCCGTCCTTATTTCTGAAGTTTGCCTCCCGCTTGGCCCCGGCCCGGTTTCGTTCTCCCTGCATGGCGGCGCCGAGCCCCCCGGCCTCGGCCTGTTCCATTGATCGGCCGCGCAGGGCGGTTTCGAAGAGGTGATCCTGGAGTTCCGGGTCGGGGGTGATCAGCTCCCATTGCTCGCGCAGGGCCCGCGCGATGTCGGTGGTCTGTGCCTTGATGCGCAGTCCGAGGAGGACCCGCTCGGCGGCGTTGAGGCGTTCGTAGGCCCAGGGCTGAAGGTAGGAGGCGAGGTCGTTCTCGAGCAGGTAGTCGTCCATGAAGGTGCGGTCCTTCTTGTTGGCGAGGTAGGGTTTGACGACCTTCGCGAAGAAGTCGGGGTCTTTGCGGGAGAGGAAGAAGCTCAGCTCATGACAGGCGTATTCGCTGTATTTGGCGCGTTTTTCGTCGTCCTTCAATTTCGGCCACTGCAGGACCCAGGCGAACTCGGCGAGGTTGGGGTCCCCGCTGAGGGTGGTGAGGAGGGCGTGGACGCTGGAGAGGGTGTCGTAGGTTTCCAGTTCGCCGGTGAGGACGTCGGCGATGGTGAGGGTGCCGCCTTTGTTGAGCACGGTGGTCTCCTTGCGCTGGGTGAAGGGTTTGGTGGGGTCGAGGTTGGCGAGGAGGCGCAGCTCGGTGAAGGGGGTGGCCTTTTCGGGCAGGGCGAAGGTGCGCCAGACGGCGTTGGCGGGATCCTCGGCATAGACCTGGATGTGTTGCCGGTCGCCGAGGGCCTTGCGGTCGAGGCGGACGATGCCGTCCTTGTCGGGGCGCAGGTTGTAGAGGACCGGGGCGGCGGTGGCGAGGAAGTCGAGGTTGGTGTCGGCGGCGGCACCGCCCGGGATGGCACCGCGTTTGGCGGCGGCCTTTTCCTTGGCGGCGGAAAACAGAGCTCCGCCGCGTCCTCCGCGGGTGAGGTCGGCGGCCTGACCGGCCTGTTGGGCGAGGTCCTCGGTGTCGGTGTCGCGGACCTCCCAGGGGTTGAGGAGAAGCCCGGGGCGGGTGAGCATGTTGCCGGGGAGGAGTTTCGCGGAGCGGCGGTCGAGGATGTAGCGGTATTCGTCGCCGATCTCGCGGCCGGCGGAGTAGAGGTTCGGATTTTTTCCGGGGGCGGCTTCGGAGGCGCCGAAGCGGGCGAAGCCGCCGAGGCTGGCGAAGAGGCCCTGACCGGGATCGAAGAGGGTCGCGGCGAGGTGGACGCGGGTGAAGGGGTTGGTGTTGGCCAGCTTGATCTCGATGACGTCGTTCCCCTGAGTGATGGAAGTGATCTGGAGGCTGGCCTGGCCCTTCGCCTCGAGATGGCGGGCCTTGCCGAGGATCCAGCCGTGTTTCACCGGGCCGTCGGTGGCCTTGATGGTGATTTCGCGGTGCTCGGCGCGGAAGCGCAGGCTGTAGTCGCCGGCCGGGAGCATCGGGATGAGCAGGAAGCCGTCCTTCGCCATGAGTGTCGCGGAGAGGTCGGCCACGGGGGTGCCGGACCGGAGTTCGAGGAGGGATATGGCGGCGGGAAGGCTTTTGGCGTCGGCGAGGGAGGGGGGCAGGGGAACGGTGACGGTGTCGCCGGCCTTGGCGGTGATGAGGCTGGGCCAGGTGCGCTCGAAGTCGTCGAGTTCCCAGCGGGACTCGCGGCCGTTGGGAGCTTGGGCGCTGAGACTGGTGAGGCCGGCGAGTGCTCCGAGGGCGACGCGGCCTTGTTCGTCGGTCTTCAGGGCGATGGTCTGCGGGCGGGAGAAGCCGTGGTGTGCGAAGGTGAACACGATTTGCTGGTCGGCGATCGGTTCGCCGTTCTTGCCGAGTAATTCGTAGGTGAAATTTCCGCCGAAGTTGGCGAGGTGCCCGTCGTTGGTGGCGGCGGTCTGGTCGATGCCGTTGAGGGTCCAGGTGTGCGAGGCGGAGAGGTTCCGCTTCTCGCCGCCGGCGCTGATCATCTCGATCTTCGCGGAGAAGACCACGGTGAGCGAGGCGAGGCGCTCGGGGACGGTGAGGTCGTGGGTGAGGGCGGCGGTGGCATCGAGCTTGAGATTTTTCACCTCGCGGGTGGTGGAGACGCCGTCGTGGGTGGTGGAGGTGATGGTCAGTTTTGGTTCGCTCAGGAGATCCTGGGAGAGGTGGCTTTCGCCTACCATGAGGGCGGTGCGCACCGCGAGGGTGGCGGTGCGGCCGGCGAGGAGTTGTTCGCGCGTGATGTGGAACTGGGTGTCGAGGACGTAGTTTTCGGCGTGGTGTTCGAACTGGGTGAGGGTGGCGAAGGAGCGGTCGGCGTCGGCGACCACTGCGGGGCGGATGCCGGGCTGGTTGGTGAAGGGGACGAGGATGCGGCCGAGCTTCTTGTCCGGGGTGAACTTCCGCCCGTCGAGCCAGAGGGCCGCGTTCTTCACCTGGTCGCCGTTTTCGTCGAGGACGGTGAGGAGATCGCCGGCCGGGCCGGTGGTCTGGATGACGCTCCACTGGCCATTGCGGACGAGGGCGCGGCTGCTGCGGCCGCCGCCGATGAACTCGATGATCCACGCGCCGCGTTTGCCGGTGAGGGAGGGAAACTTGAAGGTCTGGCGGGTGCGTTTGAAGGGCCCGGTGTCGAAGCTGTGTTTCTCCTCACTGTTCGCGACGAGGCCGTCGAGGTTGAGGTCGGTGTTGAGTTGGCGGCCCTCGGTGAGGAAGAAGTTGAGGGTGTTGACCTCGTAGATGCGGACGAGGAGTTCCGGCGCGTTTTTGACGACGACGTCGAACTCCACGGAGTCGCCGGGTTGACCGCCGAGGGCGGGAGTGAAGGTGGTGGCGTTGGTGGCGGGGAATTCGATATCGACGCGTTCCTTGAGGGACTGGAAGGCGGTGGGGGAGAGCAGGGAGGCCCACTGCTCGGGGTTGCCGTGGCCGCCGGTGATGAGGGCCTCGGCGAGGACGGGCTTGAGCCAGGTGTCGCGCACGTAGTCGGTGTAGGGCTTCATCATCGCCGCGCCGACCTGGCCGGGATTGGCGGTGGCGGCGCGGTCGAAGAGGTGCAGGAAATACTCGAGGACGAGAGGCTCGTCGTTGCCGATGGGGCGGCCGTTCAGGAGAGGTCCGGACAGGTTGGCGTTCAGGTCGCTCATCGGCTCCCGCTGTTGGAGGCCCTTGAGCCATTCGGGATTCACGTAGCCCATGGGGCGGGGGAGCTTGAGGTAGGCGAGGAAGCGCGGTTGGTCGTAAATGCCCTGTTGCCGGTCGTGGTCGAGGCGTTGGTAGAGGGTGGAGGCCTTCAGGGTGTTGAAGACGGGGGGGAGGGTCTGTGCGTAATCCCAGAGGCGGGTCAGCCAGGCCTCGCGGGCTGCGGTGTCGAATTGCACATCGGCATCGGCACCGGGCGCTAGTTTGCGGAGCTTGGTGAGGACGAAGGGTTCGCTCTTCGCGAGGTCCGGGACGAGTTTTGCCAGCGCGTCGAGCTGCGCGGGGAGGAGAGCCCCGTGAATGGCGAAGGCGCCGAAGCCCCGGGTGTCTTTCAT
Source organism: Verrucomicrobiota bacterium (assembly GCA_027619375.1). Taxonomy (GTDB): domain Bacteria; phylum Verrucomicrobiota; class Verrucomicrobiia; order Verrucomicrobiales; family Akkermansiaceae; genus JAPKDA01. Next base: position 6,423 of record JAQCFL010000190.1, read on the forward strand.
TTTCAGCTCGGCGGCGATGAACTCGACGAGGCCGGGCACATCGGGTCGCTGCAGTTTGCCGAGGGCGGCCCGCACCTGCTGGTCGCTCAGCTTCACCTTGTTGGCGATCAATGCTTCGACTTCATCGATGGTGAGAGACTGCAGGCCCTGATCGTTGAGCAGGGCGTCCTGGAGAAAGACGCTGCGGGCGATGCGGGTCGGGTCGAGGGCGACGGGGAGATCCGGTTTTTTGTCGCGGGCCTCCTGCTGGTGGTTGAACTGCAAGCCGAGGCGTTCACGGAGGTAGGCGAGGGTTTGCTGCGGGGTGGCGTCGTAGTCGAGGAGGGCCTCGCGGTTCAGGATGATGCGGCGGCGGGGGTTCTCGTTCGGGGAGCGCTTCTCCCACTGGGCGAGGATCTCGGCGAGCTTGGCCTCGTTGCGGGTGTTCTGATAGTGCAGGGCACTAAAGAAGTAGTAGTCCTCCGATCCAGGGACGAGTTCGCCGAGGACTTGTGCGCGGTCCGGGGCGAGGGCGAACTTTTCAATGAAGCCAATTTCGTTCTCGGCGAAGGCCGGGGAGGGGAGGAAGAGGAACGCCGCGAGGAAGGCGGCGGCGGTGAGGGAGCGGAGGGGGCGGTCAGCAAGGGGGTTCATGGTGAAGTGCCGGGTGAGGCGGGTGATAGACTACTCTTTACCTTGTGAATCGG